>JBCCOI010000011.1:0-35836 GCA_039025515.1 Planctomycetota bacterium | reverse complement strand
TGGTGTTGGATTGGCCGCGAGGCGTCCGCAGGCTACCGCAACGCCGTCAAGACGAAACCACGCGCGATTTGCTCGCGCCATGCGCTTGATCGCCGCGGTTGGAACCCATGGTCGCAATGGCCAATTTTCAACACGCTGCTAGACGCAGGCTGCGGTAGTGGTGTGTTGTCTAAGCGTCTTGCAGAAGAAGCTACGTCGTGTGTTGGAGTAGATCCATCTGGAAGCAGTGTTGCATTGGCGCGAAAATATCAATCTGGTCCGAACATTACCTTTTTCTGCGCAACGCTAGAAGATTACGCGGGTCAGAAAGACGAAGAGGGACAGTTCGATCTTATTGCCGCCAACATGGTGTTGATGGACGTCATTGACATGGAATCATTCTGTCTTGCTGCGAACAGATTGCTAAAATACGGGGGATCACTGGTGGCAACTGTGACCCACCCTTGCTTCTGGCCGAAGTATTGGAATTACGAAAACGCAGAATGGTACTCATATCAGAAAGAGATCGTTATCGAAGCCGAACTACGAATACACGCAGGCACAACCCATCATAATTCTACTCACGTCCATCGCCCCCTCTCAGAGTACTTTCGCGTGGCTGCACAATGCGGCTTTGTCGTCGACTCCCTGATTGAACCTTGGCCTCCAACGGATGCACCAGTGGATTATCAGGCCAATTTTACTGATCCCCGATTCCTTGGCATCCGGTATCGGAAGAGCGGCGTGCCTCAACTTCCCTCAAGTCGAAGTCGTTAGTCATCGCTTGGCTGCGATAGAAAACGAATGGGTGACACCGACGCCAGTTGCGTAATATGTTTCGGCGAATCGGTTGCATCGGTTTCAGCGAGTTTGGTCGAAGCCCAGCTCACAGCGGTATCGATACCGACGCGTGCTCGCGGCTATCCCGCTTCGGTCGCCAGGACCGAATTCGATCTCGCGGATTGACGCGAGCTGTCCAACCGCCGCGTCATAAGGATACTGCTTTGTCGCTTCGGTCACTTTGACCGAAGCATCGAAAGACCATGCAGTTCATAACCAAGTAGTCACCGATCCAAATTTTCCCCTCAACTTCAACCCTGACGTCGGTGCGGGGGTTCTTGTTACGCAGACTAGGGCATACTTACTCAGTCTTGCTCGCATCAATCCAGGTCGGCCAAGTTGACCCCGTCTCGCTTAGCCTGGATGCAAACGCCTGCGACCACACATGCGACCACCAGTCAAATTTCCCTTGTTCGGTGGCTCGGTTGAAGTGTTCGAGTGCTTCAGATCGTCTTCCCCAGGCAAGGTTGAATAGTCCCGCAACATGGTTCGCGTATGAACTAGCCTCGCTGAACGGTTCAGCTTCCAAGACGTATTCCCGGAGCCGCTCTTCTGATGGGTCGACATAAAGCGCGAGCGTCCGATCGTACTGATACCATTCGAAGACAGGCGATTCTTCCATCAATCGCAGCGCATTTCTCTTCAAATCATCAATTTCTCCAGCCAGTAGAAAAACCTCAAGAAGAAGAACTCGTCCCCCCTGATTGTTCTCCTCGCCCCCAGCCTCAAAGGCACTGTCGAAAGTCTCTTGCGCTATCCGACGCCGATCTTCACGTGATGACTCCCTCTCGATCTTGCCAAAAGCGACAAATACGTCGGTCGTCGGTCCTTGGTACAACTCTCGAAGCTTTTCCAGTTCATCATAGGAACGATCTGCGAAAAGAGCCGCGGCTTGAACCTGCCTCTGGGCCGTCAAGCCTGGCGTGGCCACATCGACAACTTGCTGATAGCGTTCCAGGTCATCAATGGTGGCAAAGTAGGTAGCTCTCGCGACACGCGAGTAGGCCTCTGACTCCGCGACGGCTTCGAGCGACTGGACCAGTTGCTCAGCTTTATGCTGCAGCGCCACGGCATCGATCTCAAGTTCACTGCTCTCGCCATAGGGAGACCGCAGAAACTGAATCATGTTTGTGATCACCTGCAAGTATTTCGTCTGCAGGAAACGGTTCTTCGTGATTAGCACATTTGCCCACTCAAATTCGCTCATCGACTTCTGCAAATCAAATTCATCGCGTCGTGTTTTTGCGGCTTCTGCCATCGCAATAGCACGAAGTACACGTAGCATCACTGAATTTTTCTGGCCTTCCACCAAGTCGTCTAGCTCAGCCAGAGCCGCGACGGGATCGGCGTACAAATCTGGTATCGCCCGAAACATCCGTTCGTGATCAGTTTCAGGCTCATCAATTTCAAGTAGATGACTTCTACACTGGCCCTGAAACTCATACTGGCCCGCATCCCCCAAAGCCAAGTAAAGCACGGACCAAGCAGCGATACTGTGCGGATTTCGTTGCGTTGCCTCCCTAAGTTTCTGGATCGCGATTTCCACGTCGCCCGAAAAATAAAGAGCAAGCCCTTGAGTGGCGGCCAGCACATCCTGGTCGGCCCCTGCCTCTTTGGCCTGCGCGATAGAAATTTCGGCACGAAGAAAATTCCCACCAAGGGCGTCAGCAATTGCACGGTCCAAGAATGACTTCTGTAGAAGATCGTTCTTTGCTTCGAGTTCCTGATTTCGCCTCGTCAACTTGTCCTCATTCTTGCGAAGATCCGCGGCGAGCATTGATGCGTGGAGCCAGCCTCGAGACGCAACGGTCGTAGTCATGAGCAAGAGAAGTGTGAAAACCGTCGCTCCTGCAACAAGACTTCCGTTCCTTCGGATGAACTTTCGAATGCGATAGGCTGTCGATGGCGGATAGGCCTCGACGGGTTGATTCGACAAATAACGTGTCACGTCTTCGCCGAGTTCGCTGGGCGCTACATATCGGCGATTCCGATCCTTCTCCAACGCTTTCATGACGACCCAGTCCAGGTCGCCTTTGACCTGACTCTTCAGCTTTTCAGGAGTTACCTTCCGATGTTTGGCGAGGATCGTGAGCTTGTTTCCCGATGTGCTCAGTCGCGTACTCGGCTTGGGCGGCTCTTCTTCGCGAATGAGTCGTTGCATCTCCGCGTAACCTGCTGTGCGTAGTCGCTCAGCTTCCAACGGCGTCGTTCCGGTGAGCAGTTCGTAGAGCAGCACGCCCAGCGAATAAACATCGCTTCGAGTGTCGACGTCCAAACAACTCATTTCGGCCTGCTCGGGACTCATGTACTGCGGAGTTCCCACCATCTGACCGAAAGCGGTAAACAGCGTCTTCTCGGTGAGTTGCTGGTTAGTCGCTTTGGCGACGCCGAAGTCGATCACTTTTACGATGGGCTCACCGTCGGCGAGTGTGACCAGCACGTTACTGGGCTTGAGGTCCCGATGGATGATTCCTTTCTGGTGGGCGTGCTGTACGGCCTGGCAAACGGTGGTAAACAGTCTCAATCGCTGATCGGTAGAGAGTTCATTCTTGTCGCAGTACTCGGTGATTGGCACACCCTTGACCAGTTCCATTACAAAATACGGCCGCCCACCATCGGTGGCACCGCCATCGAAAACGCGAGCGATATTCGGGTGATCCATCATGGCCAGCGCTTGGCGTTCAGCCTCAAATCGTGCCACCACAGCCTCAGTATCCATTCCGGGTTTGATGACTTTGAGGGCGACCTTGCGGCGAACGGGTTGGCTCTGCTCCGCCATGAAAACGACCCCGAAGCCGCCTTCGCCGATCTTTTGCAGCAGCTTGTACCGTCCGATCTGCTGACCCGAACGGACGTTCAATTCGCCTATTGCTTCGGTTGGTAGCGGGTCACTATTGGACTTTAGGAAACTCTGTTCCTGCTCGTAGACGCGTAGCAGTTTCTCCACACGTTTGCGAAGGGCCTGGTCGCGTGCGCAGACTTGGTCGAGGTACTCGGCGCGTGACTCCGGGGCGGCAATGTCACGGGCAACGTGAAAAATACGTTCCTCGTCGAGCTGTTGGTTCGTCATTAGGCTATCCGGAGAATGAGGCGACTTGGCGGTCAAGGAATCTCTATGCGAGATCCACTCGTCGACACCCCTGAAGATTCCCTCAAGTAACTGCTTTTATTCGCCTTGGGCGTCGCCGGACATTTCAAGGCGCAGCCAAGACCGAGCGTAAGACCAGTCATTTTCGGCTGTTGTGGTGGATATCTCCAGCGCTGAGGCGGCCTGGGGCACCGTCAAACCAGCGAAAAACCTGAGTTTGACAAGTTCCGCCTTGCGTGGATGCTGCTGCTCGAGCTTCTTGAGTGCCTCTTCAAGCCCCAAAAGGTCGTCGCAGGCTAACGGCAGAATCTTCGGTTCCACGAATTCCAATTCAATCCTTTCGCGACCGCCGCCCCGTTTGAGGCTGGCGCGCTGCCGAGCACGCTCAATCAAAACCCGACGCATGGCTTCGGCAGCTGCAGAAAAGAAGTGCCGGGAGTTCTCCCAAGTCTGCGGGTTTATTTGGTCAACCAACCTCACGTAGGCCTCATGAACCAAAGCCGTTGCCTGGAGTGTCTGCCCCGATCTCTCGTTGGCCAACCTTGCAGCGGCCAGCCGGCGCAGCTCGTCATAGACCAACGGCAACAGTTGTTCCGCCGCGTCCTGATCACCTTTTTCGATTCGAGAGAGAATTTGTGTCACATCAGCCATGAAGATCAGAATACCGCCGCGTAACAAGCAATTCCAATCAGGCCGCCAAGTAAACCAAACCAATGCGTGCTTTGGATTCTTGATCGTACGACTTTAAGACCAGATCATTTCCGATTGGTGGGAGATCCAATTTGGACTGGCCCCGCTACTCGCGGCGGCGTTTTTCACCCAATGAATCAAGCCGGAAGTCTTCGTGCCAGCGGTTGCATCGGTTTCGGCGAGTCCGATCGATGTTGAGCCTGCAGCGGCGGGAACACCGAAGCACGCTCGCAGCTCATCCGCATTGATCGCCGGGAACGACGTCGATCTCGGCAAGTCGGGCTAGCAGGCGAGTTGTCCAACGTCGGAGAGTAGGCCGGTCGTCCAGGCTGCTTCGGTGCTGTTGTCTCGATGTCCATTGGAGTCTGTGGCCCAATTCGGGGCGAGGAGATTCTCAAAAACTCCGGGAGCACTTTCGGTCTTCTTGGTCGTCGACGATAATTAATATTGTTTTGGACGTTCCGATCACCCGATTTTGGGGCAGAAGTTGACCCGCCAGTCAAAACCGAGTCGCCGTCGACCACTACGCTGCGAATTCCTCGAGTCGCGTCATCTGCTTGCGGCAGCGCTGAACGCGTCTGTTGCCGAAGCCGAGGCGACCGGCGATGACCACGATATCGTCATTCGGGATCTGGTCGCACCCGCCGAAGTGACCACGGAAGCATGGCTGCCGTTCGAGGCATTGATCGAGAACACCGGCAGCGGCGACCTGATTACCCCAGAGTGGGACGCCTACCTTTCCAAAGACGCTGTCTTCGACGACCAGGACACGCGCATTGGTGGGGGCAGCAGTTTTGATTGGAGGCGAAGCGCGGATGGCAGTGCCGCATCGCTGCGAGAGAACGGATTTTTGCCGCTATCCCCGCAAGACCTTCCTGTGGGAAGCTACTTCTTGATCTTGAGAGTGAACGCTCGCCAGCAAGTCGGCGAAACGAATTACGAAAACAACCTATGGTGGATCCCCATCCAATTGGTTGACCAGCCGGGGCTAACGATTTCCAAGTTGAACGGCCCGTCGCGAGCATCTCAGGGCGAGGATATCCGACTGAGTTACCAGTTGACCAATCCGACGACGCGTGGCCGAACCGAACGATCTAGTGTCTCGCTAAGCCTGATCGATGACACGGGCAGGTCGGTGCAGTCGTGGAACCAACAGATTGACTCGTTTGCCCCCGGCAGTGACGAGCGCATCTTCGAGACCCGCGTTCCGTGGGACGTTCCGCCTGGTGATTACTCTCTCAATCTTGCAGTCGACGGCGACTTGAATCCGAGATTCAATCGGATTCCAATCCAGATCGAAGCACGGCCGCGCGTCATCATCAGCAATTTTCAGTTCGATCCCGCACAGCGCCGAAGCGATCCGATTGCGGTTGACTTCGACGTCAACGCCAACGACTCGTTTTGGATGACCCACGAGATATACTTCTCGCGGGATACGTGGCTCGATAGCGCCGATGAACGCATCCACACGGCGCGTCTGTACCATTCTGGCGGCGAGAACACGGAGTCGACGGTCTTTCTGGCTGACGCTAGCAACCTTCGTGAAGGCTACCTCATTCTTCATAGCCGATTCGAAGACGACACCGTGCTTGCACCGATCGATCTCGTCCATCCGATTCGGTTCTCTGGGCCGGAGTCTCAAGCGAATCCTCCGGTGATCGTGAGAGATCTCTCGGCGAGTCAAGTCGGCGCGACCGCATCGCTTGTGAATCTCAGCGAGCACCAGCAGACGGGGAGGGTCTATTTTTATGGATCGGAAACATCTGATGTCTTACGCCGTGACTTTTTCTTCGGATCCTCGGCGTTCGACCGGATGGGGCCTCGATCATTCGAATCGGTACGGCTCGACTTTCGACAACTGCCCGTCAATGCTTCCCAGATGACGATCTTCGCGATCGCGTCGGTCGACGAAGAACCTTCCGAGATCCCCGATGACACGCCCTCGGAAACAAGGTGGCTGTATTCCGACCTCGCGATTTCCGACTTGAACGTTCCTGATGTTCTGGAGGCTGGGTCGACTGTTTCGCTCTCGATCGAGAATCTTGCTCCCGACACTCGTGCGTCGTCCTTCACTCACACCTTCTACCTGAGTCAGGACGCGCAGCTCAGCGATGACGACATCGTCTTGGCAAGTCTAAGCGAGTACGACGACCTACCACACGGTGAGAGACGCCAAGTCTCCGCGACAATTGAGAGTCCGCCCCTCTACGAGTTCGACGGTCACCTCATCGTTGAACTCTCGACCGCCGAGCTTACTCGCGAGAACAACATTCTGTCCGCTCCCGTTCGGACGGAGGGACCGAGGCTGGAGATCATCGAAGCGCCACCCGCCATCGCGACCGGATTTGTCGCACTGGAGTTCAACGTGTTGAACTCCGGGAGCAAGGATCTCGACAGCCCAAGATTCTCTCTTTACTTCGGCGATGAGTCCGCGAGGCCATCCGACAATGACGTTCGTGTTGTCAGTGGTGTTGCGTCGCAACCGGTCGATGTGAACCAGACCGAACGACTCGATGTGTCCGCCTACATTCCTCCGGAAGCCGAGGGCGCCGAATACCTCTTCATTCGCGCGTTCGATAGCCCCGCACCCTATCAACGTATTCGATTGGACGAACCCGTCTATGTGCCCGATCTGATCGTCGAGGATCTCGCGGTCACCGTCCTTGCGAACGGTGACTACGACGTGTCTTGGACGACGCGAAACGCCAGCAGCACGACCGTCGAGACCAACCACTTCTACGTTTATCTTACTCCGAGTCTTGACCGGCCGGCTTCACATCTCCTTGCCGAGCATCCCACCAACGATCGAATGACGTTGGCCCCAGGAGCCACCCATCGGTCGACATTCATAATCCCCGGTGATGACCCGCTACTCCTGGGTGAAAACCAAAGCGGCTTCTTTATCGTGGAGTCCGGCGACGAAACCTTCGACAGCGACTTTGGCAACAATCGCTTGACATTCGCGGTTCAGTCCGGGTCCGCTCCCGATTTGGAATTCTTACCGGTTGAGATTCCTCAAACTTTTTTTAGCAGCGAACCGACCCCACTCCGCATCGAGATTCGCAACCTCGGTTCCGAACCCGTCGCCCCCACGGAGCTGACGGCGCGCGTCTTTGTGACTCCCATGACGGAGCAAGGCGAGAGTTTTCCACAGACGTTCTACGATCGAACGGTGACGCTGGCAGAACCGCTCGCGCCAGGAGAAAGTGTTCGCGCGGAGATTTTGATCGACCCGTATTACTTCACAAGCGATCGACCGGGTTTTCAATCTCTCGAGTCGATGAGTGAGGTTGCGATCCGGGTTCGATTCGATGACTTGCGATTTAGCACCGATCATCTCAACAACGAATTCGAATTCGTTATCCCGCAGGTTGACAAGACCTCGCCGGACTTCCGCATTGATCAAGCTGAGATTGTGGTCGATGACTTTGAAGCGGGACTTGTGAGTGTCCACTACGAGCTATTCAACCAAGGTCTCGTCGAAGGTCGCTTCGGCCGCCATTTGATTCTCGATCTCGATCGGGGCAGCCCAAGTAGCCGTCTCGAGTCGCGAACCATCGATCATTCCGAAGTTGTGTTGGCACCGGGTGAGAAGCTCGCGTTCGCCGAGCAGTTCTCCCTTCCGACAGATGCAATTCCGGGTTTGCGAGCCTCTTCGGACGTCAACTACGTCATGCCTGAACCCGACGCGGATCGGAGCAATGAAGGTTTCTCGGTCGAACTCGAACTGGCGGACGGATCACTTCCCGATCCACAGGTCGAACTGCTTTCTGTAAACAATGATGGATCCGCGACGATTCGGTTGACCAACCATGGCCGTCTACCACTGACCCAAGCCGTGGTAAGTTTCTCATATTCTTTGTTATTCGGACACGCGCAGGCACGTTCCCTTCCCAGCGAGGCGTTTGATTTTTCCGACGATCCGATCACTCTCGGAGACTCGCGAGAACTCTCCACCACGATCGATCTGCCGCTCGAGACTTTGAACGAGTACGGCAAACTGTTTGTGCGCTCGTCGATGGGCACATCGACTTCGGAATCGCGCGAAGTGCTGTCCGAGTTTTCGCCACGGTTGCCATTCTCGCTTACCTCGTTTTCGCTTCCTAGAGTCGCGATTCCGGGAGAGTCTCTCTTGGCAAGCTACGTGGTGAGGAACCTCGGCGATCCGGTCACAGATTGGTCTCTTGAAGTCATTATCGATGGTGAAGTCAGCAACATCCCAATCCGGGAAAACTTCCCCATTGGTGCAGGCTCGGAAATCGATGGACTTGTTCGGATCATGATCCCGGATGACGTCTCAACGAGTCAGCCGTTGACGATTCGGGCTCGCGCCTCTGTGGAAGGCACTTCGATCGACGCACCGCTTCTCGAAAGAACGTTGGAGTTGGTTGAACCGGAAGAATTTGGCTTGGCCGTCGAGGAGGTTGTCGTGCCGGACAGTATCGTTCCGGGACAGATCATTCCTGTAGAGTGGTCTGTTCGCTCCAAGACTCCCAGTGCGGTCGAAGGTGCAGACTGGGTCGATGCGGTCTTCTTGTCCGCGGATTCGATCTTGGACGACGACGATCGGATTGCCGATCTGATTCTCCATGAGAATTCCGTGTTCGATGCCACCGGCTTCTACGCTACCGAGCGTTTGATCAAGATCCCGGACGCCAACGAAGACGTGCCGAATTATGTGATCATCAAGGTTGATCGGTGGGACAGACGCGCCGACTCGAGCCCGGACGACAACATCTTCGTGATGCCGATCAACGTGACCGAACCTCGGTTGTGGATTGGATTGACGCGTGATACCGATACCGGCATCAGTGATACAGACAACATCACAAGAGATACGTCACCCGACTTTGAAGTTGTCGTCCCCGAAGCTGGAACTCTCACCGTCGACCTCGACAATCGCCGGCCACCGGTCGTGATTCAGTTCGATCAAGCTGGACGGACCACGGTCAGCCCCGGCGGATACCCCTATGACGACGGGACACACGTCGTTTCGGCGGAGTTTGTTCCGGCGTCAAATAGTGCCGACGTGCAAACCGCCCACACCACCGTGACGATCGATCAAACTCCGCCGACGACACGATCGCCTGCCGCACTGTCTCGTGCTGTCCCGTTGACACAAGTTGAGTACAACTTTTCCGAACCGGTTTTTCTTACGACCGATTCGGATCAAGCGATGCTGCGATTGCTTACCAACCCTTTCCAAGACGTTTCAGGTGTCACGATTGAGTTGATCTCAGAAACGATGGCACGAGCGACGGTCGCGCCGACGTTTCGTGTCGGCACCTACGCCGTCGAGTCGGGGCTGACGGATCTGGCTGGGAACTCCGTGCGACAGACCGAACTCCAATTCGAACTCGTCGACAAGGGATGCGCAGCGCATCATCCGGCGAACGACGTCGATGTGAACTTCGACGGCAAAGTCTCGCCCTTGGATGTGTTACTTGTCGTCAATCACCTCGCTAACATGCAACGCTTCGGTGGTGGTAGCGTGGCGTATCCTCGCCACGGTGTGGACGTGAACTGCAGCGGTGATGTGTCGCCCCTCGATGCACTTCGCGTCTTCAACGCGCTCATTCGTAACGCGGACTCGCAAAGCAATCTCGCGGCCGGTTTGTCAGCTCTTGCCGAAGGCGAATCACTTCCCGGTCGCATCGGGCATCGCTTTGACCATGAATCGTTGGAGCGAACCGAAGAGGAAGGCGAAACACTGGGCACGGAGCCAAACGTCTCCGATTCGTATGCCGGCACTTCTCGCGAATGGCCGGCGGCAGCGCAGACGCCTGAATCTCGCTCAGCGGCGATCGACGAATGGATCACACTCTTAGATTCGCCTGAATTCGACGTCGACGCCGATTGGTAGCGAAAGTCGCTTCGAGAGCGACATACTATCCGACATCCTTCAGGATGCGATGTTCGACGCGTCAAGACGAATCGAAGACTACTTCCAAAAATCGGCGATGCCCTTCTTCTTGTGGTTGCGCTTCATCACAAATCAAAAAATCAAACAGTGTCACCGACGTCATCTTGATGTGAGGAAGCGTTCGGTAAAGTCGCAGCACCATGACGTTCATGTAGACGACTCCATAAAAATCAACATGGTGCAACGTCTGGTCAGCCGCGAAGCCTCGCCCTCGAGTGCGGCCGTGCCTGACTCGGGTGCTCGCCAGGTGACGTTGGTAAGTGAATTCCTTCCACGGCAACACACTCCCCTGAGAGATCTGTTATTTAGTGAACAATAAGCTTGCGTTCCAGGCACCTGGCTGTTAAAAAAATAACAGTCGGGTTGTACGCCATGTGGAACGCAGATGTCCAAAGCAAAGCTTTCGCGCCGAGAGCGGGAAATTCTGGAGACGATTTATCGATTCGGCGAGTGCACGGCCAACGAGATTGTTGAATCGCTGGACGACCAGTTGGCCAATGCGACCGTCCGGACGCAGCTTCGTTCGCTTGAATCGAAGGGTGCGGTCAAACATCGAATAGAGGGCCGCACGTACATCTACCGAGCAGCCGTTCCACGCCGAAACGCGGCGCTGTCGGCACTACGAAAGGTGCTGGATGTCTTCTTTGGAGGTTCCGTGGAAGATGCACTCGCTGCGCACTTGGCCGATCCCAAGACGCAGTTATCGCCAGAGCAAATTCGGCGACTCCGCCGCTTGCTAAACGATCACAAACGAGATGAGAAACATGACAAATCATGATTTTCTGTGGCTCGTCGAATGGGTCATGACCAGCCGCGTGGGCAACGCAGTGCTGTTGAGTCTTCAGCTTGGTGCGGTCGCGCTGGTCGCCACACTCCTGTCTCGCCCAATTCTTAAATGGGATGCGAGTTGCACGTTTCAGGTTTGGCTCGCGGCGGTGATTATTGCTCTCGTGCTTACTCCGGTCAGTTTGTTGCAGTTGGGTTGGCAGGTGACGATTTCGCGACCGATGGCTCAATCACCATCGCTTTCCTCGAGATCAAGCGATTTGCCCACATCGGAAACAGAGTCCGTGCAGGGGAGTGCTTCGTTTGCATCCCCGAGTACGGTCCGTGACGTACCAACAACCACTTTATCGGTCGAGAAAACTGCGTCGACCTCCATGCAAGCCGCTGGCGAACTTGTTGCGAATTCAGCGGCCACATCGAAGCCGATTTCATCGTCTTGGCGTTGGCCCAAGTGGAGGGAAGTGATCTTCGGGATTTATCTCTGCGGCTTAACGGTCTACACGGCCCGGCTTTGTATCTCACTTGCGCGGTTGCGCTCGCGAGTCAGGGAAACGATCGTCGCAGACGAGCGTACGTTGATCGAAAGCCATGAATTGGCCCAAGTCATCGGACTCGCGAAGGTTCCCAGCATTCGTCTCGGAGAGCAGATTCCAATACCGATGGTGGTTGGCGTTTGGAGCCCCGTCGTTTTGCTTCCTGAGGACTTTCGCAAATGGACGGATAACGAACGCCGGTCTTCGCTATTGCACGAGATGACACATTTGAAGCGTCGTGATACGGCAGCTCGAATGCTGGCGGTTCTGAACTGCATCATCTACTGGTTTCACCCCGCTTCGCATTGGTTGCGGCACCGATTGGCAGAATCCAGCGAGTGGGCGACGGATCGTGACGTCCTCCAGGCGTCTTCCAGGGTTGGACTAAGTGGATTGAGTTATGCGGAAAGTCTAATTTCCGTCGTCGCTCGTTCTTCACGGCGAACTGACCATGCAGTTCGACTAGACCCAGTTGTCGCGATGTCGGCACACGGCGACCTGGGAACCCGTTTGAAGTTAATCGCAAAGAACGATGCAGCGCGATCACGGCCGATAGGCGTGATACTTTTTGCATTCGTGCTCTTTAGTGTTCTATTAACCGCTAGGCTTCAGTTCGCAGCCGCACAGACGAATGAGGAAACGAAGGAGGTCGATCGGGCGAAGTCCGCGTTCGAGATGCAAATCGAAGACATCAAGCCTGTCGATCACGACTTGTTCGCTTTGATTGAGAATGCATCTGTCGCCGAGCCCCCCGAAACGAATGAAGACACGTTTCGGATTGATCTTGCGGGTACGGTTCTCGACGAAAACGATCGGCCCGTCGTCGACGCCCTTGTGGTTCTGCGTGACATTCGCGTGGACAATCTCCCCTATCAAGCAGTCCAAAGCGACAGCGATGAGAAGCTACAGCTCGGGAGATTCGAAGACGTCATCGCCAGGACGACGACGGACTCGGATGGTCGTTACAAGTTTAGTCAAGTCGAAGCACGGTGGCCTCAATTGGGGCCCTTTGAAGCTCGATGGCGAGGCGACGTCATTGCGGCTCACCAAGCGGCCGGAGTGGCCTGGCGACCACTGGAGCAACGCAAGAAGCAGCCCAAGCGTTTTGCGGATGCATCTCTCTCGCTGCGTCCGCCGGTCTCCCTCTCAGGCACTTATGTTTCGAAAGATGGTGACCCGATTGAAGACGCCTTGGTATCTCTCATCGTGGTTTCTCCGGGACATGATGCTTCCGCGACGCAAAACTTGATGAACCTGCTCTTCAGTTCACTCACCCCACGGACGCGAACGGATGCTTTGGGGCGTTTTCAATTTGAACACCTTCCCAAGTCATCTTTCGCACGTCTCCGACTGACCAGTCCAAAAACCGGATACCTTATTCAGTCCATCGCAACTTCGGATGATATCGATGTCGATCTGGCGCGTGAGGCCACGTCCGTTCAGGGCGGTGTCCACAGATCAATTGGCAAGCAACTGAAAGCGTCGCCAGCGATGATCGAAGCTGACGACAATGTTGTGATTCAAGCGAAGGTGGTCGATGACAATTTGGAGCCGGTTTCCGGTTGCATCGTTTACACAAATTCGGCACGCGTCTATCGAACCGACAGGCAAGGCGTCGCGGAAATCATTCTTCCGAGATTGTTTCTGGAGGATAATCGAATGCGACACGGAGACGAGGGAACACCTCTCAACTTTTACGCAACGTCGACGGCTAGTGCGTTGCTGCCGGGAAGGACGAGCCAACTCCCTTCCCAACTCATCAACAATCGATCATTCACAATCAAGCTTGAACCTGCGTGTTCCGTCAGAGGAAAGGTCGTCGATTCAAAGGGTAATCCGTTGAAAGGAATCAATGTTTGTGCCCCCGGGTTGCCCGACTCTGTTTCAGGTGTTTCGGGCCGCGATGGAGAGTTTGAACTGCGAGTCTCTGCCGGAACTCATGACGTCGTTTTCTGCGCAAACGAGACCGGGTTCAATCTACCAACCCGTCTGGATGTGCTTAACAGTTTTACTGACACGTTCACCGTTAAACGCAATGTGATCGTTGCGAAAGGCCGGTCCGTGCAGCTTTCCGAACCGGTGGTCATCACACGAGCCGGTTCGTTTCAGTTAGTCGTTTTGCTCCCGGACGGCAGTCCAGCCGCTGGAGTGAGCGCCATTGTGCGTCAAGAACAGAAGGGGGCTACGCCGAATGCGCTGGTGCGAACGGTCAACCGTTCGGAGCCGCTGAAGACGGACGATCTCGGAAGGGTCTCGATCGTCACAAATGGTGTGCTCACCGAGAGCGCACGAATCGATCTCACCTACCTCTCATCCGGTCGTGGATACAGGACACTGCTGAATGTGCGAGATCTGGTCGACGGAGCGCACACGGTAACGCTCACCGAAGCACCGATTCTGGAAGGCAGGGTCACGGTCGACGGAAAAGGCATCCAAGGTGCAATGGTGGGAGTGGGCGAGTTCATCCAAGTTGGAGGCCGGGCCACAACGACCAACTTCGTGAGCCTTCAAACAGATGGGGATGGCTTTTACCGGACCCCTGTCGTTGCGGGTCGGCTCTATCAGACGCAAGTCGACGCCGGACCGAACGCAAACACCTTCGAGGCATTCGGTTATCAAGTCACCGCCCCGCAGAAAGGAACGGTCAGGGTCGCCGACTATTCCTTCACCATGGGCGATCAAGTCATCGCTGGCACCGTCGTTGATGAGAAAGGGGAACCCGTCGAAGGGGCGAGACTGAGGTTTCGGATCCGGGCTGGGAATCAGCCGAATCGTTGGGTCGGACACAGAGAAGCGAGCCGGGCGATCACCGACTCCGAAGGACGATTTCGATTGGCGAAGGTTCCACGCGGAAGCTATCAGATCAGCGTGACGGGGAAACAATCGAATGATCGTTCGGCTCGCCCGCCCTCGACGCTGGTCACCGCAACCGCGGGCGACGAAAACATGACGATCACGCTCGCGGGAGGCTCCAACCCAAAGGCGCCGCCACGTCTTACGCCCATTCGAATTGAATCCATCGACTCCAAACCCTGACGAACGATCTAACGCCGAGCCTTTGCAGGTTGATCATGTTGCTGTTTTCGCTTGCCATATGCCTTCAGACACTCACACACACTGCCGAGTTGAAGGGTCTTGTTTTGGCAGAGGATGGATCACCTGTTTCCAATGCCTTAGTCGTCATACGCAACGCTTATCCAAAGCAAGGTCCTGCATTGCAGTGCACTTCGTGCTATTCCGACTGCGGGAAGAGTGTTCGCACAGACGGCAGCGGCGCCTTTCGATTTGAAGTCCTATCGCCGGGCTTCCAATTTAGCCTCGTTGCAGGCGCTTCGGGTCGACAGGGTGCGCGGACCGGGTACCACGATCCATCCGAAGAATCGGTCATTCGACTTACGCTGAGGCCACTACCAGACGAACTTCTCGCTGGCCGACCAGAACCACCGAATGCCATCGCCCGTCTGCATGGCACAGTCACCGACCTTGAAGGAAACGCCATCCCGGGAGCCCAGGTATGGTCCCGGAACCCTCTGAGAGACAACGGACGGGGCGGAGGACGCGAGCCTTCCTTGGCCAAGCTCGTGCTGACGGATGCAAAGGGCGCGTTTCAGATCACTGCCGGAGCGAACCTTCGTTCGTTTGAGATTCTCGTCGTCGCTCCCGGGTATGCGAATGACGTAATGACTTGGCGTCGCGGAGATGAGTCACCGCTTCATGTGGCACTCGGTAGGGGCGCCAGCTTCCGCGGACGAGTTGTCTTCAACAATCAACCCGTTCCAGCCGTCAAAATCGGCTTGGTTCAAAAGAGGCGTCTTCTGGGTAGCGTGATAACACCCCGAGAAACATACAGCGACGATGCAGGCCAGTTTCACTTTGAGCGATTGCCACCGAACTGTGAGTACACGATTTTTACCGCCATCGATCAGGAGGCCTCTGCAGTCTTGCCGGTAACGTTCATTTCTGCGCCGGAGCACGCCCAGCGTGCAGACTTCGGCGACGTTGAATTACAACCATCGAACTTGCTGGCCATCTCGATAAAGACACTCGACGGTTCCTCGCTGCCCAAAGAGAGCTTCGTTTCCGTCGGGCGGGAGAACGCCTGGAGTTATGTTTGGAGATCGCTAGGGCAAAATGCGACAGCGTCCGTCACCTATTCGGATCTGGCCAAAGAAACGATCCAAGTGATTCCCAGGATTCCCGGATACGAAGTCGTCCAAACAGTTCCTGCGACCAATAAGGGCTTGAACGGCGAGTACGAATTGGCGATTGATGGCGACACTCAACTTGAGTTGGTCGTACGCCGCAAGCGTTGACCGGGTTGTCGGCGATTTCTCCGAAATCGTTCCGCGGCGGGCCGATCGGATTTGTGAGATTTCGGCAACGATCTTCGCCCCTCGCGGTGGTGGCGTGATGTGTTAGGATTTGGGTTATGGATGATCCTGAACACAACGACCGTATGCGGCAATTGCGTAACCTCGTCGTGATGGCGATGGCCGACGGCACGATCGGTGAGCGCGAGGTCGATTTCATCGCCGAACGTTGCCACGAACTCGGGCTCGATGAAGGAGCCCTCAACCACGCGATCCGGTTCGGACTTGGCGATGATGCCGCTCTGGAGCTTCCGACCGATCCGGCTGATCGCGACGCGTTGATGGTCGATCTTGTCCGCATGATGGCAGCCGACGGAAAGTTGGAAGAAAGCGAAAAACGACTCTTCGCACTCGCCGCCGCGCGGATGGAAATGTCCAGTGAGCACCTGAGCCAGCTCCTGGATCGAGCACTGGATAGGTAGTGTGGCACGTGTGCTGATTACTTCCGGGCCGACGAGACAGTATCTCGATCCCGTGCGTTATCTTTCCAACGCATCGAGCGGTCGAATGGGCGCCGCCCTGGCCGCGGCAACGCTGCAGCTCGGACACCAAGTCGTCGTCATTTCGGGACCGGTCTCAATCGAGTACCCGCCGGGCGCGGAAGTCATCCCCGTGGTCACCACTGAAGAAATGCTGCAAACCGCCAAAGAAGAATTTCAAAACTGCGACGGTCTGATCGGAGCCGCCGCGCCCTGTGACTACCGGCCACAACTTGTCGCACACGAAAAGATCGCGAAGACGGGCGGTCCCCTCACGTTGCAGTTGATTGAAACACCGGATGTCGTCGCGACGCTCGGTCAATCGAAGCGAGCGAATCAATGGGTGGTGGGGTTCGCCCTGGAAACCGACGACCATCGTTTTCGGGCGATCGTCAAACTGGAGAAAAAGCATTGCGACATGATCGTCAGTAACGGTCCTGCTGCGATCGATTCCACCGAAAACGAAGTCGAGATTCTCGCATCCGACGGTAGCTTGGTTGCCGACGTTCGCGGAGACAAACAAACGGTTGCAAACGCTATCCTCTCCGAGATTCAGCGACGTCATCTTTCGCAACGATGAGTCTCGGTGAATCACTTTCCTTCGCCCAATTCAACGATGGACCTCTCCACCACGCTTGGCCGACTGACGCTCCCGAATCCAGTTATGGTTGCATCGGGAACGTTCGGGTATGCGCGCGAAATGGAACAGATCGTTGACCTCAATCGATTGGGCGCGATCTTACCAAAGACGATTACCGCGGAGCCACGTATCGGAAACGCTCCTTGGAGGACGGTGGAGACTTCGTCGGGGTTGCTCAATGCGATCGGACTGGACAACGACGGAGTTGATGCATTCATCGAGCATCACTTGCCGTACCTTCAGTCACTCGAAACTCCGGTCGTTGTTAGCGTCGCCGGACGCTCGAAAGATGATTTCGTGGGTCTCGCGGAACGCATCGGACAGTTTCAAGTGGCCGCAGTGGAGCTCAATCTTTCTTGTCCGAATGTAAGTGGAGGCGTGGACTTTGGAACGAATGCGGATGCTTGCCATGACGTGGTCCGATCTGCTCGATCTTCTTGCGATGTTCCGATTCTGGCGAAACTCACACCCAACGTGACGAGAATTGCAGAAATCGCACAGGCGGCCGCGGAAGGTGGCGCCGATGCGGTCTGTTTGATCAACACGGTACTTGCGATGGCCATCGACTGGCGAAAACGAAAGCCGATGCTTGGAAACGGAATGGGAGGCATGAGTGGGCCCGCGATCAAACCGATCGCATTACGATGCGTGCATCAAGTCGCGTCCACGGTCGATGTCCCGATCATCGGGATCGGCGGTATAGCGAATATCGACGACGTGATGCAGTTCTTGGTCGCGGGAGCATCCGCCGTGCAGATTGGTACCGCGAACTACTATGACCCCAAGGTGTCAATGCGGTTGATCGAACAGCTCCCCGATGCTTTGGCTGAACTGGGGGCCGATTCGGTTCGAGAAGTCGTTGCGACGCTTATGGCCTGAGGGAAGATCGATGGCGTTGGTTTCCATCAATGACGTCAGCATCCGATTCAACGGGCCGCCGTTGTTGGACGACGTGAGTGCGAAAATCGAATCCGGCCAACGGATCGGACTGTTGGGGCGAAACGGTGCCGGAAAAACGACGCTGCTGCGGATGCTTGCGGGAGACCATGCGCCGGACAACGGATCGATCAGCCTCGCCCCAACAACGCGTGTCGCTCGACTCGTTCAAGACGTACCGGCCGACCTTAGCGGCCCGGTGAATGATGTTGTGATTCAGGGCGTCGATGCAAAGAAGCTTGCCGATCCGAGTCAACGATGGGAATGCGAACACGAAGTCGAGAAAACGCTTACGAATATGCAGCTCGACGGTGCGTCGGAGTTTGAGACGCTCTCCAGCGGCATGAAACGGCGCGTGTTGCTCGCCCGATCGATCGTTTCCAGTCCTGACGTGTTACTGCTCGACGAACCGACAAACCATCTCGATATCCCGTCGATCCTTTGGTTGGAAGATTTCTTGTCGCGTTGGGACAAGACACTTGTCTTCATTACGCACGATCGATCCTTCCTGCAAAAATTGGCGACGCGGATCTGGGAAATTGATCGCGGACGGTTGTTCGATTGGAGCTGTGACTACGCAACATTCTTGAAACGTAAAGAGCAAGCTCTTGAGACCGAAGCGAAGCAGAATGCGTTGTTCGACAAGAGGCTTGCCGAGGAGGAAGCTTGGATTCGACAAGGGATCAAAGCTAGACGGACTCGTAACGAGGGACGGGTAAGAGCCTTGAAGGCCATGCGAGTTGAACGGCAACAACGCATCGAGAAGATCGGGACGGCGTCGATGCGGATTGTCGATGCGGAGAAAAGCGGACAGCTTGTTGCCGAGATAGAAGAGGTCTCATTTGCATACGGCGAACACGAAGTACTCCGTCAGTTCTCGACGCTCGTTCTACGTGGAGACAAAATTGGGATCATCGGCCCCAACGGTGCGGGCAAGTCGACGCTGCTCAAATTGATGCTCGGACGACTGAAGCCCGAATCCGGAAGCGTCCGACTTGGAACACGACTACAAATCGCCTACTTCGACCAATTGAGAGACACACTCGACCCGGAATCATCCGTCCAAGACAACGTTGGCGAGGGGAGCGAGCAGATTCAGGTTGCCGGTAAACCAAAACACGTGCTCGGCTACCTGCAAGACTTTTTGTTCACTCCTGAAAGGGCACGCACGAAGGTCAAGTTTCTTTCTGGCGGTGAGCGGAATCGTGCACTCCTTGCAAAGCTAATGACCAAGCCCGCAAATGTGCTGGTGATGGACGAGCCCACCAACGATCTCGATGCGGAAACGCTGGAGCTACTGGAGGAGTTGTTGATTCAGTTCGAAGGTACGGTGCTGCTGGTCAGTCATGATCGAACGTTCCTCAACCATGTGGTGACGAGCACGATCGTTTTTGAAGAAGACCAAGTTCGACAGTATGCCGGCGGATACGACGATTGGCAGAGAACCGCCGCCGCAAGAGAGTCCTCGTCGTCCACGCAAAAGAAAAAGAAAAACAGCTCGGACGCTCCGGAGGCTACGCCGCAACCGCTTGCGACCGGAAGCGATCACGGCTCCAAGGATTCAAAACGAAAGCTGTCGTACAAGGAGAAACGAGAGCTCGAGGCACTGCCCGAACGTATCGAATCGCTGGAGGCCCAGGTGTCAAGCTTGCATTCGGCAATGGCGGAGCCGGACTACTACCAGCGAGGACCCGACGAACTTGCGGAGGACGCGGTTCGGCTAAGACAAGTAGAAGAAGAGCTGGAAAACGCTTACGCGCGTTGGGAAGAACTCGACCACTAAAAAAAAACCGTCATCACCGATCAGCTGGCAATGACGGCTGACGAACTCCCTGCCCCAAGGCGTCCGTCGGGGCACGTAATGTATCGCTGTTCCGCCCAGCGTTACGCATTTTTTCAGAGGATTGAGACATTTTGGCACTTAAACCTGCAATTCAGATCTTAGATACAGAAATGTGCAGTTTTGGCTGTGGGGAATTTACCGCAGGTGAGCTGCGGGCGCAGCTGGGAGGCGTTCTGAATTCACCTCCATGGGAATACCTCCGATGGCATTTAGCCCGCTCGGTATAAGAAAGGGCGGTCTCCAAGTATCGCTGTTTTACAAGGAGAGTGAAGTTTGCATTTGGACGTTGAATTCGACGACGGATTGAGCGTTAAAGCTGATTTGTTCGTCAAATAAAAGGCCGGCAAAAGAATGATCGGCGCGCGCTCCGAAGTTGACGAAGACGTGCCAGTAAAACCGAACCTCACTTCGATGGATTTCCGATGCCTTCCATTCGATACAAGCTCGCCGCATTGATTGCTGCCGCCGGAGTCACTCCCTACGTCGCGCAAGAAACCGAATTCGGAAGGAACTTGATGTCCGGATCGATCTTTAGTACCTCGATTTCGGATGCAAGCGGACAACTGGCTCACGGAATCTCGGCCGATGCAGAAACTCGCGACCGCGGATACGCACACCACGCTCACTACGAAGTCGAACGGTTGCGGGAAGTCAACTCGGGCAAATACCGGTACGAAGGCGACATCGCGAGACAGCTTGGCGGGATGCCGGCCGACGCCAACGCCGAGCCGTCTTTGGCCGGAAACCAGATCCGTGATCTGAGCGAAGTCATCCGTTTCGACATCACACCCGATTGGGTGATCTCAAGATTCTCACGCGTCAGCACCGTTCTTGCGAACTTAAATCTGAAAGGCCTTCGCGTTCCGATCGTGACCGGAATCCACGCGTCAGATGTGGCTGGGACGCTGACTTACTATTTCGATAACTCCGATCGTCTGCAACGGCTAACGATTCACGGTTTCACCGGTGACGCATCGCGGTTCTCTCAACTGATGACCAGTCGATACGGGCTTACGAGAGAAGCGGCACTCGAAGCGGGCGCTTACACGAAACGTTGGAACGGTCGCCCAGTCCATTTCATGAGGTTAACGCACGCGCCGGTTGTCTACAGCGATGCTGTCCACCACAAGTACACGATCTTTGTAGAATTGAATCAGCCAAACCTTGCTTATGGAATCAGCGAGGAGGCTCGGCGAATCGTCGAGTCGGATCATCACACAGGGCGATGGTGATTCACGCCTTCTTAGGGAACACACGCATCCGTGCCGAAGAAATCATCCAAACGAAGGTCTCGCCAACGGCCGCCTGCGGCACCGAAACCTGAAGCTGCGTTCAAAAAAACTGAAGAGGTTCAAGAGTCTTCACCGTCCGAAGCATCTTCACTGAACGTTGCTTCGGATGAACGGAAAAATCCTGCAACTGGCTGGCCGTCGCTTTCACGTATCACTTCCGTGGCAATGCTATTGCTCGGGATCGTGTTGGTCGGTGTCTTGTTCTACAAAGTGATGGCGGGTTTCTTTATCCCGTTGTTCATGGCAGCCGCCTTGGTTGTGATTTTCCGACCCGTCAACGAATGGTTGATGCGAAAAATGGGCGGTCGACGATCGTTGGCCGCGATCGGAACGAGCATGATTATTTTGATGATCGTGCTGTTGCCTTTGTTCCTGGTGATGTTTGTCGCCGTTGGGCAATTAACCAGCATGGTCAGTCGAACTGACCTGGACGACATCAAGGGTGCGCTCAATCGTGGCCGGCAACGATTCGGCCTGGAACTCGAGTACGCCGATCGCTTCCGCAGATTGCAAGAGCTTTCGGGACTTCTTGATCAGATCGAAAACCCCAAGCTGGTCATCGTCGAGGTGGTCGAAGCGACCGACTTGATCGAGTTCTTAGAGGTTGAGGTCAAAGGAGAATCACCGACCGGCGAGACCAGTGACATCGCCGTCGAGAGGTTGGAGGATCTGGCGAGTACGGCCGAAAAATTGGTTCCCCCGTTGGTCATCGAAGATCCGGCAGAAAAGATCGCCGTCGAGGAGACGTTTCACAGGCAATCGTTGATCGCATC
The DNA here is from genome assembly GCA_039025515.1 of Planctomycetota bacterium. GTDB lineage: Bacteria > Planctomycetota > Planctomycetia > Pirellulales > Pirellulaceae > Stieleria. The sequence goes on along the minus strand of JBCCOI010000011.1, from coordinate 13,664 downwards.
GGCGTCGATCAACTCCTGGATCAACGCAAAACTCGGTGGATCGATTCGTACTCAAATCAAGATGTGGACGAATCCGAGTGAGCGGGATCTGGCGATGGGAATTCGCTCGGCTCGTGAATACCTCCAGCCAAGATTCGTTCAGCTCTCTGGCATTACCGGGAAAGCGATCCTGCAAGTCGGAATCGGAATTCTGATCATGATCATCGCGACGTACTTTTTCTTCGTCGATGGCCCCGGCATGGTGAGGACCCTGATGAGGCTCAGTCCTCTTGATGATGAATACGAGCATCGGCTGCTGGGCGAGTTCGAACGAACCAGCCGAGCGGTCGTCTTGGCCAGCATTCTCAGTGCGATTGTTCAGGGGCTACTCGCGGCAATCGCTTTCTTCTTTCTTGGCTTTGAATCCTTCATCCTGTTGTTTCTGATCACCACCGTGATGGCGTTGGTTCCGTTTCTGGGTGCTGCGAGCGTCTGGGTACCCTGCGCCATCTACCTGGCTGCCGTCGATCAACGGTATGTCGCGGCAGTCTTTCTTGCCGTCTATGGAGCGCTTGTCGTTTCAACGGTTGACAACGTGATCAAGGCTTTCGTCCTGCACGGCCATTCTGAGCTTCACCCCTTGATTGCGCTGCTGAGCGTTTTGGGTGGCGTCCCGGTTTTCGGTCCGATCGGAATCTTGGTTGGCCCGATGGTCGTCGTTTTTCTGCAGACCCTTCTCGAGATTCTCAATCACGAACTCGAACTGAGGGGATCGATCTCAGCGGACGAAGACGCCGGCGTTGCGCCATGGGGCTCTAAGGGATAGAGAGCATCCCAAGAGTCACTCAGCCGATTCATTCGTCACCCCCCGAACAACATTTTTTGTCGTTCTTTTGTGAACAATCACCGCAAACCCTGGGCGGGTGACATACAAATGAATACACGACCGCGACACGCGACGTCGCACTGTGCTTGCAATCCGTCTGTAAACGCTCTTCAAAACCGTATCCGGTGCAACTATCCGACACCACGACTGACCACGTTTCGGGGAGCGTCTTCCTTCTCGATTCGGATCGGCAATGGCTTGGTCGGCTCACAGGTGAACTTCCAAAGTTGGGGTTTCAGCTGAAGGAGCTACCCAGGATGGAGTCGTTGGTTGCGGAGTTGCAATCGCATCCGTCGGCATGCGTATTGACGGAACTTCGAATGCCATCGAGTAGCGTCTTCGATCTGATGGATCTTTTGGCCGAACGAGACGGATGTTTTGAAGTCATCGTCGCGACCGCATTTGCCAGTGTTTCCACAACGACGCAGGCGATGAGACGCGGCGTATTCGGCGTCTTGGAAAAGACTTCGGACATGGCGAGTTTGCAGTCAGAAATTCGAGCCGCGTTGCGATCAAGCTCAGAGAGGCGGGTTAGGTTAGATCGGTTGCGTGAAGCCGAACGCATCTTTGAGTCGTTGTCGGAGGAAGAGCATTCCGTTCTTCGTTTGGCAACAGATGGGCGTCCCAACCGCGAAATCTCAGGGCGATTATCGATCAGTCCGAGAACGGTTGATCGTCGACGTCAGTCGGCACTCCGCAAGATGAACGCAGAATCTGTCGCACGTTACTCGGAGTTGCGAGCTCGCATCGAGGAACTCGCTTTCTCTTTCTCCAGCAAGTATGTGTTTCCAGATTCTTCGTCGGACGTCGACATCTCTGGAGATGACTTGAGACGCGGCGTGACACCGATGAGTGGTTCCAGCGAGTCGCGTTGAAAGAAGAATCCTCTCGGCTCCCTGTTTCGCCGGGGTTTCGCGAAGCCCAACATTACAAGCTGAAAGCATCAACAAACTGAATCTTCGTTAGACTGGGCGACTCACTCGTCTCATCCAAAGAGGATTCGCCATGAAGGGTCTTGTCTCCGAGTTTCGTAAATTTGCAATGAAAGGCAGCGTCGTCGACTTAGCGGTCGGCGTCGTGATCGGAGCCGCGTTCGGAAAGATCGTGAGTTCATTCGTTGCCAACATCATCATGCCGCCACTGAACCTGATCACGGCCCGCTATGGTGTGAACTTCAGCAACCTTGCGTTCAAGATTCGTACGGAATCGCCAAAGCTTGATGACGCCGGACAGGTCGTAAAGGACGAGGCAGGAAATCCAATCATGGCGATTCAGGATTATCCCATCTTGAATTACGGCCCGTTCATCCAAACGATCGTCGACTTCTTGCTGATTTCGATCGCGATCTTTATTGCGGTCAAAGCAGTGAATAAGGCAAAAGAGCAATTCGAAAAGGAGCAGGAAGAAGCCGCTAAGGAGCCGAGCGAAGACATCGTTTTGCTGCGGGAGATCCGAGATTCACTCAAAAAGTCTTAAGCAGCGACTTTTCGGGACTGCTCTGGCGGCCAAATTCGCTTCCGTGTGAAAATATGCGGGTTGCAGTGGATATCGGCATCCAGATTTGCCGATGAAGTCCAGCGATGACGATTTCGCAGGTTTCTGTGCGCATGGAGGCGCGCCGCGATGCTCTTATTCTCGCTCAAGATCTTTAAAAACCTGCGTAAGGCGATTGCGGGTCGGCGTTACCCGGCCCAGCTGGCGGGCGGCTTGGCCCTTGGCGTGCTTCTGGGAATCATTCCGCACGGCAATTTCTTAGCCGTCGTGGTGCTCATGGGTGTCTTGTGCTTCCAAGTCAACCACGCGTTCCTCGCACTCGTCGCGATTGCAACAGCCTTCGGCGCATCGCAGCTCGATCCCTATTCGCACGAAGTAGGGAACTTTCTGCTGATGCATCCAGAGGGAAACGCCATCGCGAAGCAGCTTTGGACGTATCCGATGGTGCCGTGGATGGACCTGAACAATACCGTGGTGCTGGGCAGCTTTGTGATCGGTTTGACCGCAGCGTTGCCCTTGTTCTTGTTGACTTATCCGGTCTTCAAGTGGCTCGCACCGGCTCCTGACTCGCCGACGCAAGAGGAGACCGAAGCGGCAATTGGCGATGAGCAGGAACCGCATCGCGAAGCAGACACCGAAGGCCGCCAGCACAGGATTGATTCCCCCACGAGGACAAACCGGCCTGCTCAAAGGCCGCAGTCGACTCCTTCCACAACCCTTCCTCAGCAACCGGTCGACTATCGTACTTTCGATCCTGGTTCAACTCAGCGGTCGCCGGATCATCCGGTTTCGTCGCCTATCGATGAGGTCTTGGAGAACGAACCCGACTTCATGCCGATCGAAGAGGCTTCCGACGAAACGGGCGGGGACACGCTGCCAACTCGCGAAGAAATGGTCGCCGTCGACACGCGAATCGACGTGATTCGAATGACCGATTATCGCGACAGCGACACAGCGGATTCCGATGCGGATGAACAAGAGGATCCGCAGCAAAAGATGGATGAAGCTCTCACCTATTTGCTTCAACAACTACGTCAGACCCAAACAAAACGAAAGGCGGCCGGATGATTCGCTGGCGATACATTGTTACCCGTCTAATTCTGATCCTGGCCGTTCTGGTCTTGCTCCGGTTGGGGCTCGGTCCGGCAGCGCGGTTTGTGACGCTCAAAGGCCTTCAGAGCGCGACTGGTTCCAAGGTCGAAATTGGAACGACCGATGTCGGTCTCTTCCCACCCCGTGTCCGCTATCAAGACTTCCGCGTCGCCGACCCTCGCGACGGCAAAGAACTGCGGGATGCACTACGAGCGTCAACGATCGAGTTGGAGTTGGATGGCCAAGCGATGCTCCATCGTCGTTGGGTCGCTCGAAACGGCAGAATCACCGGATTGCAAATCGGATCGAGGCGTGAGGAGTCTGGCCACTTCGATTTGATCGATGAGGATGAGGAAGCGTTTAGTGCTTCCGATAAGCCGGGACGCCTGACGGGACTCTTGCAGGGCATTGGTGATCGCGTCGAAGAACAGCTGCAACAGACGGCTGATGGTATGGAGACTGTTCGTCGCAGTCGCGAGATCAAATCTCGATGGGAAGCGGAGTACGACCGCTTGGTTGCAAGGGCCAAATCACTCGAATCGAAGATACGAGAGTCACGCGACTCGGCGGAAACGATTGAGAACCCCTTGCGGGACTGGGACAAAATCGGGCAGACGATCAACCTTGCGAACGAGACTCGAGCCGAACTCCAAGCGGTTCTAAGTGCGATCGAAGCCATCCCGGGTCAATTCCAAGCGGACATGGCGACGTTGGATCGCGCGAAAAAGATCGATCTGCAAAAGATCGATGCATACGTACCGGGTGACCTGGCTCAATCACAGAGCATGGGTGCTGACTTGGTTGCTGATGCGGTGCAAGAACAGATCGCAAGGATACGTGAATACTGGGAAGGCGGACGGACGATCGCAGGCTACACGGTCGTTGCACCAGAAAATGAGCGACGACGCGGGGTCGACATCGACTTGCTCGGCGATGCACGACGTCCAGAAGTTCTGGTCCGTCGCTGTGAAGTTCAAGGAATGATGCGGGCGAACGGCGACGCATATTCGCTTACCGGCACCGTTGAAAACCTGACACCGTCGCCGGAAATTCTCGACCAACCGCTTCGCGCACAGCTCACTTTGGACGGTCCGAATGTGGTCCGCGTAGATTATGTTCGCGACCGTCGCCGTGGAACCGATATCGATCGACTGACTCTCCATTGGCCGAAGATGGAAGCCGAGCCCATGAGTTTGGGTGATGATGGTATCACGAAACTCTCGGTCAGCGGCGGACGCCGCGAAGTCTGGGTGCAGATGCGAAGTGAAGGTGACCAAGTTCAAGGTCGATTCGTCAGCAAACAGACAGATGTTCGCATTGGACTGAAAGTCAATTCGCAGTACGCCGATCTGCCCGGGACGACCACCTTACGCGATCGCTTAGCTGACATCAATGACATTACGATCGACGCCGGCTTTCACGGAACGTGGGATGATCTTTCGATGAACCTGAACAGCAACCTTGGCAAACTTCTCAAGGAAGCAACCCAGGACGCGATCGATGAACAGATCGCGACTTCCAAACTTGAGATGCGGAAGCGTGTCGAAGACGTCTTCGCCGACGAACAGGCGAAACTCACCTCTTGGTTCGAGCAACAGTCCTCCAAGGTCGAAGGCTTGACCGCCGAAGCCAGTAGCTTGCTCAGCGGAGTGGGCAAGAAGCTGATCGATGGCGTGGAACCATCCGAGGTCACGATCGGCCGTTTAAACAAGTTCATCAACGGCCGCTTCTAAGCTAAGCTTCGTATGGGATGGAAAGTCGATTTCAGGTGAGCCGACGGCGGTACTCGCCGCAGGTGTGATCGCCAACCTTGACGACTTCGCATGGCCGGCGGCAGCTTGGCCTATTAAAGGCCAGGCATCTAATAGGACCGGACCCTACGGGTCGTGATGACGCCAATCGATGCGACACCGGTGAGAAAGTTTCTTCGTGTGGAAGGCATGGCTGAGGCTTTGCCTACCGCCGATGACTTGGGGGTGACAAGCCGTGGCGTGAAGACATGAAGCTCCGCAGGAGTGTCGCACTCCCGGGAGACCATTGGTCGCAACGTCTTGAGGCGGTTATCGCTGGATGACCTCCCCCCCCGCGATCGTGAGCAGGGCCCGGAGAGTCTCCTCCGTTATTTTCTCCCTGTCCAATACTTGCACGGAGCCATCGACAAATCCGGCAATCAGTTTATCCCTTTCACCGAACAGCGAGCCGACCAAATCGCCTTCGTCCAACACCATATACCCGGGTTCAGACCATGGCACAGCCGAAGAATCGGGTGCAATCACCACAGCGATCGTATTGGATGTACCGTCGAGGACCTTATCGAAAGTCAACTTGCCTGGAGTTGACCAAAGCGAACCCTCGCATTTCGGTAATCGAATGATCGTCTTACCGGTCGGTAGATCGGAGTAGACGGGCACAACGATCTCCGAAAGTGGCTTGTTCTTCGTAGAATCCCATTCCTGTTTGACATCGAGCGATTGGTAGAGCGCGTTCTGGTCGATGAATGGCAGAATCTTGACTCGCCAACTAAGCAGCTGATTGTCACCATTTGCAATGTCTCGCGGGAGTTCATTGAAGGCGGAGTAGTGGTTGTGCATCGCCAACATGACTTGTTTGACGTTATTCATTTTCTGAGCTTTCTGGGCCGACTTGCGGGCACTTCGCATGTACTCGGTGAGCAACTTTGTTTGACCCGCACCGAGTTCCCAAACCAAAGACGACGCATCGTCCGACCGAACGATCTCAAGACCCGTTTGTTGCTGTACGAATCGCATCAACTGGTCAAGCTCAGAAGCGACCCAATCCGCGTCCGACCTGTCTCGTGGGACGACCGACAGTCTTGCCGATTCGCTGGGCGGTAGCGAGAACTCAAGAACAACACGCTCCACCACGCCCGCCAGCTTTGCCGGTTTGATTGTGATGTCTTGATTGATCGGAATCGAAGGAGGCCAAAACTGGCCGAGCGTCTCGGCGGTCTCCTTTTTCCACTGCAGCAGTACGACATGATCCAAATCTGATTCGAGTGACTTGCTAAGATCGATAACACTCTTTGGTGCCAAGAACCGCTTTAGCCCTTTCGGGGTTCCCGTGTGGCTTCGGCCATCGATCAATTGCGATTCGAAGACGAACTGCTCCCCATACATGCCTTGTAATGCGGGTCCCATCAATTGCTTAAGGATTCCCGCATCCTTCACGCCTTGAGTTGTAATGAAGACAGGTTTCGGTGGGATCAGTGAAGCAAGATCAAGAGTGCAGTAGAAATCTTCAATTCCCGCATTTCTCAACATTTCAACAACGGGACTTACTTGAGATTTGAATGCTTTGCTGGCGTCCGCTGGAAACACGCTGGCAATTCCCTCAACATCCAGGGCCGCCACATCAACATAGATGACCGCAACCGTCGATTCGGGGAGTCGCTTTCCAAAGCCTTCATCCGCGTTTGCATCACTTGATAACGAAGAACCAACTGCCAGAACGATGAGACTTGAAAGTGAAACGCACTTAAACCAATTCATTGTAAAACCACCTTTACTTGCTTGAACTTCCCCGGATTCCTTTGATCAACGCGAGACCATATCGCTTCTTGAGCGGATACCCGTTGATAGACGTTTTCAGATCGATCGCCAAAGCTGGGCCAAAACGGCAGCTCCATTTTGGATGAATCCGCAGGCAGTGATTCGCCTTCCGCACCGGCGCGGATCGCTTGAAGATTGACTTGATCGATCAGCTGATTTCTCATCCGGTGTTCTGCCCGGAAAACCGCTTGCAAAGCAGGCAACAACAACTTGACGGCGAGTTTTGCGGGGATCACCGGAGATTCACCGAGCGGCACATCCAGTTGGCTTTCAGCCTTGGATAGGTAAGGCCCACGAATCGCGGTGGGAAGCAATGCCCAGCGAAAGAATCGATCGACCAATCGGCGACACTCCATTCGGTTCGCCCGAAGAACTGCTTCGGCATCAGAGAGCTCGTCAACGCGTTGTGACCACAGCGGATCGTCTCCCAAGATCTCACGACAGCCCGACGCGCTACCGGCCACATAAAGGCCGCCGATCAGCAAGGCCGCTTGCGAATCGATATCGACGCCTCCACCAACATATTTTCCAGCGTTCTGTAGTGTATTGATACTTTTGCGAAGTTGGGCAGCGGCCGCAACTGCTCCAATTGGTTCGTCCGGAAGAGGCTCATTTCCGAAGACGATCAGCGGGTTATCGCGTTCCCGATGGAGCGCGTCTCGCACATCCAAGAGCTGATCGGGAACGGTGGAAAGGGCCCAATAGAAGTTAGGGCATTCTTTGATCTGTGACGAAGCTTCAACGAGTTCAAGTGTCGCCGAGACGGTTGCATAGCGAACCAGTGGTCCAACGAGAAATGAGTTCTCATGTCCCACCATCTCCGCCAGGCGGAAGAGGCTGGTCACCGTCCGGCTGAACTTTTGCCACTTGCCATCGCGCGCCTCCAGATGACCGCGGATGATCAATAGCCGAGCGAGTTGACGGCTCTTCTGCACCTCAGGAAGCAACAAGGAAACCCTGGAAAGAAGATCTTCCTGCTGAAGGTTCAAGTCAAACGACACCCCCATGCAATTCGTTGCACGCTCGAGTTCCTTCTGAACCGGTTGATGATTCAGCAAGACTGCCATCGCTCGTTCCCGTACCTCGGCGGACCACTCGCCGGACTTCAGGAGCGCAAATACATCGTTTAGTTCTTTTTCGGATTCAGGTGAATCGCCCAAGTCCATCAAGAAGCAAGCCCGCGTAAACATGGGCATTGCACTGATCGATTTCGATTCGCTGGCTGAAGGCCAAAACCGGTATCGCAGTGCGGGCGTCGGCGGTGTGGCCGGCACAACGACCACCGACTCGGCCAGCTCTTGAGCATGGCATTTCGTTGTCAACGTGCGCGGTAAAGCGGCCAGTAGCGTGCAAGCCACGGCCGCAATCAATCTCCATCTCACGATCTCAACCTCACTGGAAAAGCGGATGACTTTTACATCGAACGATCTGTGGCGGACGCGGCGACGACTCCCGAAGCCCGAGACTCATCGACACATTCTCTAAGCCAAAAATTGATCACCATTCACTAGATGTCGATCTCGAGCGAATCAACTCGCAGCCCCGTCATGAGCGTGGGCACTGAATCGTCATCCTCGATGAAAGGACTGCGCAATCGAACTCCGGCCGCCGAAAGCGTGAAGCCACGCTGCGAAACCGCACCCGAGACAAACTCGAGTGTTGCCAGCACGCCGCCTTGGTGGACGTCGATGCTTGGTTCCACACCTGCCACGTGCACGTTGTTCTCAAACTGTTCCACATTCTCGGGCGGCGTTTCGATTACGGCATGATCAGCTCTGCTTTCGTCAGATCGCGTTTCGCTCACCTCTGCAGTAAAGGGCCGACCACCATCAGGTTGGGTCAGGACCTTAGTGCCGACAAACGCCAAGAGTGCGGCCGCAACGCCGACGGCAAGATGAGACAAAGGCATTCGGATCTGCGATGACGCTACACGGGGCTTGGCTACCTTCAGCTCTTCCATCGCGGCTTCATAGCCCATCTTGTAAAAGAGCATCTTGGGATCCAACGATAGAGCTTCGGTACGTAGCAGCTTTCGCAATTCGGGTGCATTGAGCGAACGCTCGTCCGGTGGTTGGTTCTGTGGCGTAGCCATCAAATCATCATCCCTCGTGGGCTGTTCATTTTTTGCGGTTGAGCGATGCCGGTTCCGGATTGCATGTTTCTAGCGATCAATTTGAGGGCCGCTTGGTAATCCCGGTGGCAACGACTGGTCGATTTCTGCGTTGCGTCTGCGATTTGAGCGAATGTCATTTCCCCCCAAACATGCATCACGAGGATTTCACGTTGTGAAACGGGTAGAGACCTGAGAGCTTTCGCGAGCGCGTGAGTTTCTTCCTGGTTCACAAGTTCTTCACCAACAGGCCTAAGCCCCCACACGTCGAATTCGCGAGACTCGATGTATCTCTGTTCGCGACCTTTACGCCGTTGTTCCGCACGGCGACCGTCGGTCATGCGGTTTCGCGTGACGCTGACCAACCACGCAAGCGGATTCCTTGGGGGCGTCGCTTGTTTCGCCAAATCGACGAAGGCTTCCTGCATTGCGTCCTCGCCGCCGTCGCCCATCGCCCGCGCGATGACGCCAAGACGCTCGCTGCACTCGTCCCAAATTTCGCAAAGCAAGTCGGGGTCGAGTGGCATGGAAAACGTCTTTCAAAACGTCGAAAAGTCTGAACGTCCGGTCAAAGGACATGGAGAAGGCGACGCGCGAGAACGCCCGTCCCAAGAAGAATGCGAACTTTCAAGAGAATGATAGTCGGCGACCACTCCGTGGTCGCTTGGGTTAAGACTCACTCATGCGATTTCAGAGAAATCGCAGACGATTGGTCCATTAATTAGTCCGGACAGATCCTGAGCAAGTATTCCCCCTTCTTTAGCTTTGCACGCAGGGGATTCTCTTTGATGTATTTTCGCAAATACTCAAGCTGGGCGTTGCTTCTGACAAGATGATCGAAAGGCTCTTCTTGCCAGAAGTGGCCCTTGGCTCCTGTCGCTGAGTTTATTTTCATCGCCGTCCACCTCAACCAGCTGCCAAACTGACGTCGCATTCTTTCGGCATCGTGAAACGATGCTAGCAGGTGAACGTGATTTGGCATCACGACAAAGTCACCCATGTGATAACGCTCGCCGTCAAAATAAAGCAAGCTGTCGGCAACGATTTGGGCAAGATCTGGCTTCCTGAGTATGCAAGTGCCGTGGCAACTGTCGAGAAAGTCCTCTCGCTGCCTGTTAAAGCGTTTTCGAAATGCTCTCGCATCCGTCGACGAAAGTTGCCTGAGGGCGGCTGAGAAGTCTCCTCGGCAATTCACACCACGGCGTTGTAGCCACTGAAACCTTTCGGCATCCCACCTTTTGATAACGTTTCGTGGTATCGAGTCGCGTGTTCGGAAAGTGACGAAAACCGTTGCACCCGTCTGACTCCAATGAGGTCGATGGTGTTCGTCAATGGAGAGCGGCGCGTTGGGATCAAACAGTTCACCTTTCACAATCCACTTCCTTGTAGTGGAAACCTCTCGAGTCTCACTCAGGCGATTTCGGAGAAATCGCCGACAAATCGTCGGCGACCACTCCGTGGTCGCTTCTTTGAGACTCGCTCATGCGTTTCGGAGATCGCCGACGTTACTTGAAGTTGGGATGCTTCTGGTCGGGGAAATTATCCTCAAAGAACTCTCCGTATTCGGAAATCGTTTCCTTCATATCTCTGCGCAACCACAGAATGCCGATCAGATTGGGCAAGGTCATTAATGCGACTGTGATGCTGGCCAACGTCCAAATGATCTTCGTGTCCTGAAAACTCGCTAGGAAGAATGCAATGACGTAAACGATGCGGTAGAAAACGACCGAATTTGACCCGAACAAGAACGTCATTGCTCGATCGCCATAGTAAGACCAACTGATCGCGGTGCTAAAAGCAAACAGCAACAGACCAATTGAGATGATGTATTGCCCGTAGTCTCCCAGAAAACCTCGGTTAAAGGCGATTGCCGTCAACGGCGCACTATGGACCAATGACTTTCCCGTGAAGCTCAACGACGCGTCATCTGCGACGGAGCCCTCTTCGATCGTGATTTCGCCGGTGAAGGCTGCTTCCGCGCCCTCGGAATCGACGCTGTAGACCATGACGTCCTCGGCTAGACTTCGGGCGTGAAGGAAGGACGTCGATTCTGCCTGGATCTTTCCGTCGGTTACGTTGAGTTCGCCACTGAAAAGTGGTAGCGATTCAACACCGTTGAGGTGCTTGTAAAGCGACTCTTTGTCTGACTCATCGGCTTCATCCAATAACCCTTGGACGATCTGGATCTCGGCGAAATCAAATGTGTTCTCGTGCTTCTCCGCCCAAACACCCGAGGAGAGCAACACCAGACCCGTCACCGTGCAAATTACAATCGTATCGATGAAGGGTTCCAGAATCGCGACCATGCCTTCCGAGAGTGGCTCATTGGCTTTGGCGGAAGCGTGCGCAATTGGGGCGGAACCTTGGCCGGCCTCATTGGAGAACAAGCCACGTCCGACACCTTTGTTGAACGCGAACGCAAGGTTTGCACCCAAGAATCCTCCGGTGGCCGCCGAACCGCTAAAGATCCCCGTGAAGATGCTCGCGATCGATGGGATCACGTTCTCGATGTTGGCGAAAACAACGGAGATGGCCCCGACGAAATAGATCACGGCCATCGTGGGTACAAGTTTTGAAGTGACCGCGGCGATTCGGCTGATCCCACCGATGATCACCAAAGCGAGCAAGACGGAGAGCACAGCACCGCTTAGCATTTTGTTGATACCGAACGTTGCATCCAGCGTGCTCGAGATGCTGTTAATCTGCGGCATACTGCCCGAGCCGAACGACGAGAGGATCGTCGCGAGTGCAAAGATGACGGCCAGCCACTTGAGTTGAACCGCTTTGCCCCCCAGCGTGAACTTCGCGTTCTTCATGTAGTACATCGGACCGCCGGACATCGTTCCGTCGTCCGACTTCTCACGGTACTTGTGCGACAGCGAAACCTCGACGAACTTCGTACACATGCCAACAGCGGCGGTAATCAGCATCCAGAACAAGGCCGCCGGTCCGCCCAAGTGAACCGCAAACGCGACACCTGCGATGTTTCCTGTTCCAACCGTGCCGGATAGCGCCGTCGCGAGTGCTTGCCAGTGCGAAGTATCGCCCGGCAAGTCATGTTTGTCGTACTTGCCTCTCACGATTCGCACCGCGTGCGCGAAAAATCGCACCTGCGGGAACTTCAAATAGATCGTGAAAAAGAGGCCGGTACCGAGCAGAGCATAGGGGAACCACGCCGCACTACCGACGTAGCTATCAATCAGAACGAGACTATCGTTGACAAAACGCATGGGCTGCAGAACCGTGTGGAATGAGAGTTTTCGTTCATTGGGGCATCTCGCCTCTGATGCAACGCCAACTGTACACGGAAAGATGACGAGAATTTCCCCTAAGCACAACCAACGTCGAAGCCCATGACAAAAATCCTCTCATTCGGCCGTTGCTCGATGGGGACAACGAGTTGACCGGCAGAATCTAAGGACCAGCCCATCAACAATTGGCGAGTTTTTGAAAGTCGCCCATCGGCTCCGACGCTCCGCCCGATGGAAACATGTCAAAATCGATCGGACGGAGCCCATCGGCGACAGTCATTGATCGACCATTCCTAACGCATCTGTTTCGATGGTCTCAGTTCCGCCCGTCGCAGTTCAATAAACTCGACCAGTTCCGCGTGACCGTATGGGCTTTGAGATACGATCAGTGATTGATTCTGTGGATAGGGAGCCATCGTCGCATTGCCGCCGTTCGCTTCCCAAGTTTTTGGTGCCACTTTGCTTTGGATCTCGGACATCAATGCTGATAGTCCGTTCGCCGCATTCTTGCCGCTCCAAAGATCACCTAGTCGGTATGCTCGCGTCTCTTGCGGCATCATTGATCTCTGGCCCTCGTCGAACCCCTCAACCTTGCCGACTTCAAAACCGTCCTCGTAACCACTCCGTTTTCCGGACTCGTGGGCCGAGAGCAAAATGGCGATGAAGAACACGAGTATCAACAGCCACTGCAGGCCATACTTGAAGGGAATAAGCCGCGACTCACCCTCTCGAGAATCCGTGTCGTCGATTTGTGGTTGATCCATCCTTGAGCCCTCGGTCGACAAAAAACTTGACTGCAAAATGCTTCGTCAGGATGTTCGCTCCTGCGTCCATCGTGAAAAGGTAGCAGGATTCTGTCCGCTATTCATGCATCAGGCGTTTACTCTGTGGAAACCGCAATATGCGAGTTCCGATCGCCCTGCCTTTCCCCACAGTCGCTGAATTTACCACCGTGTCGTGGGGACGTCGACTTTTTCTTACCGAAAACGGGGCACATTTCGATCCCCCACGAAACCCCCGACGAAAACAAGCTTCCCTTGAACGCCGCAATCCGAAGCAACAGTTTGGCCGCAAGATGCCGTCGACTCTTTAAGCAGAAATCTGGTCCGCATCGAAGGCGAAATGAACGACGGAGCAGGATGGAAACGCTTGAATCACGTCAGCTTCTCGCGGCTGCGGTTTGGCACAACGTCCTCAACCGATACGACACCAACGCCAGCGGCGGACAGCAGCCCGTCACCCCGATCGATGCCCTCGTTGTCATCAATGAGTTCGCCAGAAAC
>JBCCOI010000010.1:0-38684 GCA_039025515.1 Planctomycetota bacterium | reverse complement strand
GCTCAGCACCGGCGAGCAAGTGAGCGTTGCGTTGGTTGCGATGGCGATCGAAAGCCTCGGCGCGGAAGCGGTGAGTCTGACGGGAGGACAGATCGGCATGCAGACAGACTCGAGCTTTAGCAAGGCACGAATCAAATCCATTTCGACGGATCGTATTCGAAAGCTTCTCGATGCGGGCAAGATCGTCGTTGCGGCGGGATTTCAAGGCATCGACGAAGACCGCAACATCACGACGCTTGGTCGCGGAGGCAGCGATACGACCGCCGTTGCACTTGCCGCCGTACTCAAAGCCGATGCTTGCGAGATCTACACCGACGTCGACGGCGTCTACACCACGGACCCGAGACTATTGCCCGAAGCTCGCCGTGTCGATGTGATCAGCTATGACGAAATGTTGGAACTCGCCAGCCTCGGTGCGAGCGTGATGCACAACCGCAGCATCGAATTCGCGAAGAAATTCGAAGTTCCGATCCATGTCCGTAGCAGCTTTTCGGACACGGAAGGAACCATGATTGTCAGCGAACAGGAATCGCTGAGTGCACCCGTTTGCGGTGCGGCCATGACGCCCGACGAAGCTCGCGTGACCGTGCTGGGCGTTCCCGACGTCCCGGGTATGAGCTTGCAGATCTTCTCCGCCATCAGCGATCAAAAGATCGCCGTCGATATGGTCGTACAGAACGTCGGCGATGGAGGCAAAGCCGACATCTCGTTCACGGTCCGGCGTGATGAACTGCGGACGACGCTTGAGACCCTGAAACCGATCAACTCGTCGATTGGTGCGGTTGGGATGACGTTTGACGAACAGGTCAGCAAGGTCTCCGTCGTCGGCGCGAACATGGCGCATCAGAGTGGTGTCGCGAGCCAGATGTTTCGCGCCCTGGCGGACGCGGACGTCAACATCCTGATGATTACGACAAGCGAGATCAAAATCAGTGCCCTTGTTCCGCGTGACCAAGCGTCGAAGGCACTCCGGGCCGTTCACCATGCCTTCGGCCTTCATTCGAAGCCGGAAGACTCGCAGTCGTGGATGCAAATCAAGGCCGGCCGGGAATCGGGAGTCGAGATGGAAACGCTGGTGAAGCGTTTGCGAGATGATGCCCTCGAAGCATTGACGCTGACCGGGATTTCCGTGCTCGATCGTCAGGCACGCATCACACTGGAAGGCGTCCCGGATGAACCCGGCATCGCGGCGGGCATGTTCGAAAAGATTGGTGACGCGGGAATCTCTGTCGATATGATCGTCCAGGGTTTCGACGGGAACGATGGTTCCACCAGCGTCAGTTTCACGGTCGGCGAAGAAGCGCTAGCCGACAGCGTTACCGTTGCCAAAGAAATCGCTGCCGCCCACGGAATGCGTGGCGTTCAGGGCGTCGGCGGAATCGCCAAAGTCACGGTGAGCGGCATCGGATTGCGAAGTCACACTTACGTCGCGACGCTCCTTTTCGAGACGCTTGCCCGATCCGAAATCAACGTCGAAATGACGGGGACCAGCGAACTGCAAGTGAATGCCGTGATCGACAGCGGATCCTCCGATGCTGCGAAGCGGGGCCTAGAGGATGTGTTCGCAGCGTCACTCGCGTGACACAACTCGCACAAAACTGCCGCTACAGCCGGCAGTTCGAAATCGTTGTTTGGAAGATTGCCGAAGCCCCAAGCGCTTCTAATTTTTCCATCACCCCGATCACGTCGCTTGTCCGAACCATCACGCGAACGCTACGCCATGCTTCGTTTTCCAGCGTGCCGATCGTTGGCGAATCGAACCCCGGCGTGATCTGCTCGGCTTCGGCCAGCTTTGCTTGCGGGATGTTGTATTCGAGCAACGAGTAGTCTCGTGCGATCACGACGCCCTGAAGCCGCCGAACGATACGATCCGCCATCTCTTCGTCGCGGCAGGTGTCGCGCTGGATCAACACGGTTTCGTAAGAACCAATCTCTTCGAGAACTCGCAGTCGATTCGCCGCCAGCGTGCTGCCCGTCTCGACCAAATCAACGATCGCATCAGCAACGCCGAGTTGAATCATGACCTCCACGCTTCCGGAAAGCGCGACAAGATGCGCCAGAGCACTGTGCTGCCCCAGGTAAGCCTTTGTGATGTGCGGAAAACTGGTCGCGATTCTCTTGCCGTCCAGTTCGTTCGCCGAACGAATCTTGCTTTCTTCGGGGATGCAAATCGCGAGTCGACATTGGCCGACGCCCAGACGCATTCGAGTCGTCACGTTGGCGTTGGCCTCCTCCACTAAATCGCTACCGGTGAAACCCATGTCGATCGCGCCTTCCTGCACCAGCGTCGGGATGTCGTCGGTTCGCAGAAAAATCAGATCGATGGGAAATCCCTTCACCTTCGCGAATAGTCCTCGGTTCTGACGCCGGAAATTAAGTCCAGCTTGTTTGAGTAAATCCGCCGAGATCTCACTGAGACGACCCTTGCTGGGAAGACCGACGCGGAGGTTGGTGCTGACGTTCGACATGGTTCTCTGTTCTTCTTGATGCTCTATTCGTTTGAGTCACGCGTTTGCCGGCTCGCTTTCTCGGCCAGCCCAGATGTCCCCTCGCGCCGCGCCAGTTCCGCCGCGACTTCGTCCAAGGTCACACCCCGAAACGCAAGCAGCACCAACGTGTGGTAGACGAGGTCTCCGGCTTCGTAGACGAAATGCGTTCGGCCTTCGACACCGGGTTCGTCAGCGGCTTCAATAAGCTCTGCTGCTTCTTCAAGGATCTTCTTTCCGATTTTTTCGATGCCACCATCCATCAGTTTTGTGGTGTACGAATGGGGCGGTCGGGTCTCAGCTCGTTCGGCCAAGGTTTCCATCAGCCGCTGTAGTGATTCGAGCGATTCGGACATCGGGAGCTGGTTGGGGGCTGGTTCACTTCGAGTGACGCACTTCGTTCACGCAATTCACACTTATTTATTGGCTGAAGAGCGTAGCGATGTGTCGCTTTCCCGTTAACCCGAGACGGATATTCGGCGAACCGGCCGGCGATTTGTGCGTCTACTCTCCATGTAACGCAGCAGTTAAGCTAACACCGCGAGCATCTTCGGCAGGCGGCGTACGGCAGTTGCCAGGAACACGGTTGCCGAGAACACAACTGCCGGGAACAACAGCGCTCGGTCGTTCCGCTCCATCGCGTCAGAGTCGCACGCGTTTGCGAATCCCCATTCAACCTTTGTTTACGAGAGTAAAAACGGTCAAGTGATCACCATCGTCGACTACCAGATGGGAAATCTCCGCAGCGTTCAGAAGGCGGTCGAGAAAGTGGGCGGACGCGCGGAGATCACTTCCGATCCCCATGCAATCGCTTCCGCGGAGCAGCTCATTCTGCCCGGGGTCGGGGCATTCGGTGACGCAATGGCGGAAATCAACCGACGAGACCTCGCCCAACCGATCCGCGATTTCGTCGAGACCGGCAGACCCTTTCTGGGAATTTGCCTCGGACTTCAGTTGTTGTTCGACGAAGGATTCGAGCACGGGACACATCGTGGGCTGGGAATCCTGCCCGGAGAAGTCGTTCGCTTTGAATTGCCCGATGGCCTGAAAGTGCCGCACATGGGTTGGAATACCGTTCATCGGTCGGCTCCCTGTGCGTTGGTGGATGACACGGTGGATGAAAGCCATTTCTACTTTGTGCACTCATTCTTTGTCCGACCAGCAGATGCATCCCTTGTGGCGTTGAGCTGTGACTACGGAATTAGTTTCTGCGCCATGGTTTGCCGCGATCAGCTTTTTGCGACGCAATTCCACCCAGAAAAGAGCCAGGCCGCCGGCCTACGAATGCTTAGTTCGTTTCACCAGCTCGGTCAGAAAGAACTGGCGTCGTGACGTAGTCTGATGGCCGAACACTTCGCCCGAAACTCCTGGATCAGCCCGAGCAAGTCTTCGCATTTACCTCAGATTGCCCACTCTGCTTTTTGTCGGCAATCTTTTTGAGTGGCCTGCCGTATCTGAAACCCCTTGCAGCGTCTTGGTTTCGAGCGTGCCATTTCCGTTTGCCGGCATTATTTGCGCAAATCCCGCGACTTGCCACTTCCGTCTTTCACGCAAATCGGAATGCTGTGCGGCCAATTCACTTGGTGCGGTATCCAACGGGTCGTGTGATCCTGACCGCCAACCGACCCGCGGTGAACGATCCGCTGTGGTCGGAGATTCCTCCAAAGGAGTTTGAGAGTGCGAGTTCAATTCGTGGTGCCACGACGTTCCATGGCGTTTCGAGTAACGCAGGTGTTTCTGCTCTGCCTCATGACGTACGGCGGAACTGCAGTCGCGCAATCGGTTGTGTACAGCGATCGCGGGATCCGAGGAACAATCACATTTCCATCTGTCTCCGTTGTCTCATCGTCCGTTCCGACCTATTCGGTCCCCCCGAGCAGCGGCACGGTTTTGAGAAGCGGCACGGTCTGCAGTAAGTGCGGGCGGGCCCATTCACTATCGACCGTGCAAGGCGGTGGTCGAGTCATCTCATCACCATCGATCACGACCACTGCACCGATCGTCAGACAAACGGGAGCATTCATTCAGTCGTCCTCGTCGCCTGGAACGCAGAATGTCTTGTCCGTGCTCAACGGACAACGGGCTCGACAGGGACTGAGAAGCCTGCGATACGACGGATCACTGCAGGCGGTCGCGGAAAGACGTGCCCGCGAGATGGCCAGTCGAGGATTGAAATCACATCCACCAGGGTCTTTCGCACCCGGACGCTACGAAGGCGTCGGCTGGTCGAGTTCCTTCTCTCCGAATGGAGTTTATGCGTGCTACACCAGCGACCCCAACATGACATACGCCGGAGCGGCGATGGTTCGGGGTCGCGATGGAGTGTACTTCGCCGTGGTCTATCGCTAGCAGCATCAATGTGGCTAATCGCGATCGGTTTGCCGGCATCCGCGACAGCCGGTGAACCGATCGAGGAAGCAAAACCAGTTGCCGTCGGCTCGCCAGGAATCATCAGCGAGCCGCAAGCGAAGGCGACAATCGAAGCGCTGCTTGATTGGTCGCTCGGCTTGGTTCCTCCCCACTACGAGGGCGACAAGGGATGGAACGAAACGAAGCGCGTTTGGGCGGGTGTCAAATTTCGACGAGACGGTATGCGGATCACAACCAAGCGTCGCTGGAAAGAACTGCGACACGGACGTCAGGTACGCTATCGCGTCTCTTTCCCGCCGACGCCCAAGCAAATGCCGCCGGTCGAAGTTCGTCTGGGTTCGGTCCGATTTGTGGAGGCAACCCAATCGACCCCGGCCGCATGGCAAATCGATTTGGAATTGGAGAGCCCGCTCGATTTTTCATCGCGAATCGAACGATGGAACTACGGAGTCCAACTGTTCAGCATTGAGGTGAAAGGGCACCTCCGTCTACGACTCCGTCTGCGAGGTCGGCTCTCCGCCAACCCCGATGTTTCGGAGATCCCTCCGGCCATTCAGATCTCGGCCGTCGTCAAATCAAGCGAGTTGGAGCTGAAACAACTGAACGTCGATCGCATCAGTAAGGTCGGTGGCGAAGTCGCAGAGCAATGGGGTGATCTGATTCATCAGGTCGCTGAAGAAGTGTTGAAAGGCGACATCAATCGTCGAATCACAACGAAGCTCAATCGTGCAATTGAAAAGCACAAAAATCGTCTCAGATTTTCGGCAAGCGAACTGATGACAATGGCAACCGGCGGTGGGTTGAAAACTGAGTGAGGAATACCCTCATGAAGTGCTCAACAAAATTTGAATTTGAATCAGATTTCGCAAGCGGCCAGAAGATTAGCACTCCATAGTTAAGTCAGTGAGATACGTGTGACGCATCCTTTGGGCAAGGCTGTTTCACCGGTCTCCATCGATCCTGGACTCATCTCACTCGATCGATCTCATCGCTGACAACATGTTGGAGTAGAGAGCTATGCTACGCCTTTCCGGAACCGCGCCCAACTCGGACGTCGAAAATGCCGTGCTCGATCTCTTGGAAGAGGACGCGTTCTACGACCGAACGGAAAATCGGTCGTCACATCGGGAGTCACTCGTTCGTCCCGTTTCGCTTCTCATTCGCGGAGCCTCCGAGCCGGTGGAAGGATTCTCCCGCAACGTGTCCGCCTCGGGACTCGGAATCATCACCAAGGATGAGATGCAAGAGCGATCCACGGCCGTGCTTACGGTGGAAACGTTGAATAACGGCCCAAGTAAGTTCCTCGTCCAGTGCCGTTGGTGCCGAGACTACGGGAAGCTTTGGAAGATCAGCGGATGGCAGTTCATTAACATCCATCGCTAGACAGGCAAGATCGATAGCCGGCTTCGCAGAAGCCGGCATCTGCGAACAAGCTCGAGAAGCTCGCCGTCAATGGGCACATCCTCTAGCCGGCGCGTCCTGTAGCTGGCCTCAGTGAGGCCGGCGTCTATTAACGGGCTCGAAGAGCACAGCTACAGCAAGTATCATCCGCCGTCATGGAAAAGACGAACGTTGCAATTGTTGGGCTCGGGACCGTTGGCAGTGGCGTGGCCAGGCTATTGCTGGACCATGGAGACCGAACGGCCAGGCACGCCGGCCGGACGATGTGGCTCAAAAAAGCCGTTGTCCGCAACTTGGAGAAAGCGCGTGCGCGGATGGAACTTCCCGGCGGTGTGCTGACAGATTCGCTGGACGAGGTAATCGACGATCCGGAGATTACAGTCGTCGCACAGTTGATCGGAGGTCTCGAGCCCGCTCGAACCATCATGCTGCGTTTGCTGGAGTCCGGCAAAGACATCGTGACGGCGAACAAGGCTCTGCTTGCGGAACATGGTCCCGAGCTATTCGACTGCGCAAGGCAATTGAACCGCAGCATTGCATTCGAGGCTTCGGTTGCGGGCGGCATCCCAATCATTGCAAATATCAGCCAGTGTCTTTCCGCGAACCAACTCTGCTCACTGGAAGGCATCCTCAACGGAACAAGCAACTTCATCGTCACTCAGATGGGCGACTTCGGCTACGGCTACGACGACGTGGTTCGCAAGGCCCAAGAACTTGGTTATGCCGAAGCCGATCCCGCGATGGATGTCGACGGTACGGATGCCGCTCAGAAGCTCGCGATCCTGGCACATCTTGCTTTCGGAGCGACCGTCAAGTGGAGCAACATCCCCAGAGTCGGCATCGACGGCCTGGACACCGACGATATGCGATATGCGAACGAGCTTGGTTACCGGATCAAGCTGTTGGCAACAGCTAACCTCACAGACTCGGGTCTGGAGCTGTCGGTGGCACCGACGCTCGTCCGAATGGGAACACCACTTGCCGAAGTGCGTGACGCGTTCAACGCGATCCGAGTCGTCGGCGACGCGGTCGGTCCCGTGTTTTACCACGGACAAGGCGCCGGACAGATGCCCACCGCATCTGCGGTCGTCGCCGATTTGATCGACACGGCTGTTGGTCGCACCAAGCTCACCTTTCAAACCCTCGAATACTTCTCCAGTCAAAACCCGCCGCGGGCCCTGCTACGCGACGCGGATTCACTGCGTGGCCGGTTTTATCTCCGCCTACATGTCGCGAATCATCCCGGTACGCTTGCCGCAATCACCAATGTTCTGGCCGACCAAGGAATCTCCATCGCATCCGTCATTCAACATGAATCGGAAACGAGCACGAACGCTGAAACGAAACACGTCCCGCTGGTGATCATGACACACGAAGCGACCGAAGGCGGTGCCGCGCTCGCCGCTAAACGTATTAGTGAGCTTCCGGCCGTTCAAAGCTCGGTCGTCCGCATGAGAGTCAAGGGCTAATCATTCACGGAACACCGGCCGTTTCTTTGCAGCTTCTTTACAATTTTGTGGAGGTTGGTTGCTATCGTTCTTGCTCGCGCCCCGGTTCCTTTTCGGACCCAAATCTGGCAGTTTACCGCGGCCAATCAATTGCCTGTCCTCGTCCGGGTCGTGATCGAAATAGAACGATGGATCACAATGGAGAGAACTGAATGATCTCAGGGCGAATCAAACATCAGACACTCAGCACGCTTTGCGAAAGGGTCGGAATCTCCTTCGAGGTGGGACTCGATCCTCATCGAGTGTTTGATCGCGAGGCTGAAAATCGATCGAATCACTACGGTCGAAGAATGAAGTCGGTCGCGGAGCACGTTCGAAAAGGAGGATCGCTCGCGGAAGCCGTTTCCTCTCAGGGCAACTACTTCCCTCCTCACTTCGCGCACCTTTTGGAAGCTGGCGAAAGGACGGGACGCCTGGATCGCGTGCTTGCCCGACTAGCGGAGTACTACCGGCAACTCGCGGAATTTAGAAGAGTCTTTAACAGCTCAATTCTTTGGCCGGTGATCCAACTTGTTCTTGCGGTGCTGATCGTCGGGTTGATGATCTATCTACCTGAGTTCATTATTCCGGAGAACTCGGAAGCTCAGCGCGATCTATTGGGTTTGGGATTGGTCGGTGCCGACGGCCTGTTCAAGTATGCCCTCGCCGTCGGTTGCGCGGCCATCGTCCTGACGTTCCTCATCGCACTTGCGAACCGCGGTTACTTTACCTTTATGGTTGATTGGCTTGCCCGAATTCCATGGGTCGGAACAGCGTTTCGTGTTTTCGCGGAAGCTCGATTTATCCAAACACTTTCGCTCGCGATCGAATCGGGAATCGACGCGTGGTCTGCCGTTGATCTCTCATTTCAAAGTGCTGGTACCCCACAGTTCAAAAACAAGTCCGGCGTAGCGAAAGAATCGATACTGAAGGGGAAGGACATTCGCAGCGTTTTGAGTGAAACGCAGTTGTTTCAAAAGGACACGTTAGAAGCAGTTGAATTGGGTGAAGCATCGGGTCGGTTGGCAGAAACGCTTGATGCTCAATTCAAACATCTGAAGATTCAGGTGAAGAACTCCATTGCATGGATCACGTATTGTGCGTCTGGCATCATTTGGAGCGGGATCGCAGTCATGTTGATCTTGATCATCGTCCGCGTCTTCTCGCTCTACATCGACAATCTTGGCGAAGCTGCTTCTCAAACGATTGAGAATCGAGCGTTCTGAGCAATGAGTGATGCGCATGTTTAATTGGTCTCGCAGGGTGGTTCCCCACGAAAGCACAGCGGAACAACAAGAACGATCGGACGCTATTTCAAGGCCGGACGAAGCGATTGCTCGGCCAGAACCATCGGACCAGGCATCCCTCAACATGCTAAAGACACCAAGCTCCGATGCAATGTCCAACGGGATCGCGGACCGCGGTGAATCCACTCGTTCGAGTGATCCAGTTCTGGCGTCAAATGGCCGCCCCAACCTTGTGAGAGAACGCGAGAGAATCGTCGAACGCATTAAGCATTTGCGACCGGAAACGGATGCCTACGCGACCGAGTTTGTTGATCAAGTTCTGCAGTTCGCCAGCACTGTGAAAACCAGCGACATCCACTTGCAGCCTACGTCAAGCGGATTGGAAGTTAAGTTTCGCGTCGACGGAGTTCTACAACAATTGGGCGAGTTTCCGGTAGGTGCAAGCTCTTCGATCGTTTCGCGATTGAAGGTGATTTCGAATCTCTTGACCTACCGGAGCGACATGCCTCAGGAGGGACGTATCGAAACGCCAAATGAAGGGACAGAGGTGCGCGTCAGCACCTATCCGACACTTCACGGCGAACGGGGAGTGCTGCGGTTCTTCGGTCACGGCCATCAGTATCAGCAGCTTGAAGACTTAGGGCACACTGAAGAGATCCTCAATAGCTTGCGTGAATGCCTATCAGAAACGAGCGGCGCCGTGCTCATCTGTGGACCGGCGGGCAGTGGAAAGTCGACGACGCTCTACGCCAGCCTGAGGCATTTGGTTGATCAAACGAAGGGATCGCGAAACCTTATGTCGTTGGAGGATCCGATCGAAGTCCCGATTCCTGGTGTGAGTCAGAGTCAGGTAAACGATGGCGCCGGATTTGATTTGCACGTCGGACTTCGATCACTTCTTCGTCAAGACCCAGAGGTCATCATGGTGGGAGAGATTCGCGACCCGGTGACCGCCGCGATCGCGATTCAAGCAAGCCTCACCGGACAGCTAATGCTCACGAGTTTTCATGCAGACAGCGCCGTGGTCGCGGTCAGTCGGTTGTTAGACCTTGGCATTGAACCCTATCTACTGAAAAGCGGAATCCTCGGGATCTGTTGCCAACGTCTTTTGCGGAGGCTTTGCGAATGTTCCACAGAATGCGATTCGCCGTCCGAATTCTATGGACTCCCCATCGATCGCTGCCGCGTTCCGGGCAAATGCGAGCTTTGTAATGACACTGGATATCGAGGCCGAGTCATCGCAAGCGAGTTCTTGTCACTTCGTGACGCCGTTCTCGCCGATCAACTGCTTGACACGCAAGACGCTAGAAAGTCTTACAGAATGGCCGTTGAAAACGGCATGAAGTCGATTTGGGAACGCGCGACGGACCTTGTTCGAGAAGGCGTGACGAGTCCATTGGAGGTCCGACGTGTTTTGGGCGCCACCATGCGCATCTGAAGTTCAGACCTCGAAGGCCTCATCGTCCAAGTCATCGGGTTCCTGATCAAGGTCCATCTCCTCGGCCGTCTCCGAAGATCGCCTTAGAAACGCTTCCGGTGGATCCGCCCCGTCATCGGGTAACCATCGCAATGTTTCTCGTGGAGGATCGGAAAGGCTCTCGGAGCACTCCATAACGGTCCAACTGGTTTCTCCCGGGCCATCAGCGGTGTCCCCTTCGCCGAACTCTTCGTCGGACTGCATGAGATAAAGACACGCGTCACGAAGAAAGCGTTCAACGTCGGCAGGCTCATAACGTCGGTCGTTGTAGACCGCTTCCATATCGGGGACGTCCAACTGTCCCATCCCCACCGTATCCATCAGCCGCCAGGGTTCTTCCCCTTTGAAGAGCCTGACGTTGGTCCACATATCCAGCGGAGGCACCTCGTAATTCCAGGCAAAATTAAGCCCTTGTCGTAATCCGTTCTGGTCTCGAAGCACTTCACCACCTGGATTGAAATAGCAGATCGCTTCGGGCAAATCCAAAAGTGCAGAGACGGCTTTTGTGAGGAACGCCATCTCACCCAGGGCGTCGTAATCCTCGGGAATGAGCACGACCTCCTCCGAATCGGATGGTTCGTCTGACTCTTCGTCGGCTTCTTCCGAGCCCAGCACGTAACTGATCAACAGTCGTAGGTGCGCGCGATGGGATGCGACTTCTTCCGGGCCTTGCTCCCACTCCCATGACTGTTCCGTCGCACGACGCAAGCACCCCGGAAATGCGAGAGGCGCGAACTGTCCTAGCGACCACGCTACAAAAGTGTCCGGCTCAGACTCGGGGTCACCCATGTCATCCGGCCAGCACTCACTCGAAGGTGTAACAAGTAGGTGACCACCAACGTCGGGTCGAAAATCAAAAACCAGAGTCTCCGGAGAGGCCTGATCGACGGCGGACTCCTGCACACCGACCAGTTGAAAAGACGAAAGTCTCTCCTGAAGGACGGTCAACGCGACGGGCTTGCGTAACAGGACGCAGACGCCTTGGGTGAACAGTCCTTTTGCCATGACAGAATTTCGCGTGACACGAGCCATCTCAAACTCGCGACCACGACGAAGCGGTACGCGAATTCCATCATCGTATTATAGCCCCAAGTCGCCGAACAGCGGTGTGCTAAGATACCGCTCGCCCAGGCTGCACATGATCGTGACGATTCGCTTTCCTTTCATCTCAGGCCGTGCAGCGACTTGAGCGGCCGCGAACATATTCGCGCCGCTGCTAATCCCGCCGACGATGCCTTCTTCCTTTGCGAGGCGACGCCCCCAAGCGAACGCATCCTCGTCATCCACTTTGATCACATCATCGATGATTCCGGTATCAAGATTCTTCGGTATGAAACCCGCGCCGATTCCTTGAATGCGATGCTTGCCCGGAGAGCCGCCGCTGATGACTGGAGAGTGAATGGGTTCGACGGCAAACGCCTTAAAGTCAGGGTTTTGTTTCTTTAGAAACCGACTGACGCCCGTAATGGTTCCGCCGGTTCCGACACCGGCAACGATGGCATCAATTTTTTGTCCGCTGTCTTCCCAAATCTCGGGCCCGGTCGTTGCTTCGTGGATCGCAGGATTCGCCGGGTTCTCGAATTGCTGCGGCATGAATGCATTTTCGTCCGATTCGACCAGTTCAGCTGCACGTCCAATCGCACCCTTCATCCCGTCACCTGCGGGCGTAAGCACCAGGTTGGCTCCCATCGCACGAAGCAATGCTCGACGTTCGACCGACATGGACTCGGGCATGGTGAGCGTCAGCTTGTAGCCCTTGGCCGCGCAAACGAATGCGAGTGCGATGCCCGTGTTACCACTGGTGGGCTCCACAACGTGCGTCGTCGCGTTGATCTTTCCGTCGCGTTCTCCCGCCTCAATCATGGCGACGCCGATGCGGTCCTTTACGCTGTTGAGAGGCTGAAAGAACTCGCACTTCGCGAACACGGTCGCTCCAGCTTCGGCGGTGAGCCTGTTGATGCGAACCATGGGGGTGTCACCGAAGGCATTGGTGACATTGTCGAATGTTTTACCGCGTGGCATGATGAAGTCCTCCGTGTTGGTCCGCCCGTTACTCGACGACCCAGGTGTCGCCGCCTTGAAATAGCTTCTGCAATTCGCCTTCGCCCGCACTCGATTTGGCGAGGGCGACTTGATCGTTGATCTGATCGTCGTAGGTAGCGACGCCATCAACGTCACGAAAGACACCGAATGGTTCGGGCATCTCGGGATACCGCATCCGAGCCAGCATCATCTGAATCGATGGGTTTGGATCGTGCTCGTCGTGGATCAGCAAATCGTCGTCGGGGACATCGGCTCGTTGAACGACTTCCAAGCGAGTCCCCACCATGCGGATAGCCTTCTCGCCCTCTTTGCCGAAAACCAATGGCTTTCCGTGTTCAAGTTCGACAATGTTGTCGGCACGCTGCTTCTTTTCTTGGGCGTAAGCCATCGCGCCGTCATTGAACACGTTGCAGTTCTGATAGACCTCAACGAGGGACGTTCCTTTGTGTTCGGCCGCCCGCCTCAAAACAGTACCGAGATGCTTGACGTGTGCATCCATTGATCGGGCAACAAAGGTCGCCTCGGCCGCTAACGCAACGGACAACGGACTGAGCGGATGGTCGATCGCACCCATCGGTGTACTCTTCGTAACTTGTCCTTCCACGCTTGTTGGGCTGTATTGACCCTTGGTGAGTCCGTAGATGCGATTGTTGAAAAGAACGATATTGATGTCCAGGTTTCGGCGTAGCACGTGAATAAAATGGTTGCCGCCGATCGACAACGCGTCACCGTCGCCGGTAATCACCCAGACCATTAAATCTGGCCGTGTTGTCTTTAATCCTGTTGCAAACGTCGGAGCCCGGCCGTGAATGCTGTGCATCCCATACGTGTTCATGTAGTAGGGGAATCGACTGCTACAGCCGATGCCGCTGACGAAGACAATCTTCTCGCGTGGGACTCCCAGATCAGGGAGGACCTTCTTCATTTGTGCGAGGATCGAATAATCGCCGCATCCGGGGCACCAACGCACGTCTTGGTCGGAAGCGAAATCGGCGGCCTTGAGGACGGGAAGCGTCATAACGTATTCGGGAGTGAAATTTTCCGGTTGATGATTTGATGATGGGCCGCAAGCTGATCAGGCAGCGACCGTTGCGGTGACCTGCGATTCGATCTGGTGAACGAGTTCGCTCACCGTGAACGGCTTACCTTGCATTTTGTTGAAACCGACGCAATCGACCAAGTACTGGGCTCGGAGCAACATCCGCAACTGCCCCATGTTGAGTTCGGGTACAAGCACCCGATCGAAGGATCGCATCAGCTCCCCGAGATTACTGGGAAACGGGTTGAGGTATCGAAGGTGAGCATGACTCACGCGATGTCCGTTCTCTCGACAGCGCTGAACGGCCGTATGGCAGGCCCCGTAAGTGCCGCCCCATGAGACCACCAGCAAGTCGCCACTTTTCTCACCGAACACCTCCTGCTTGGGGATGCGCTCCGCGATCTTCGCCACCTTCGCAGCGCGCGTCTCGACCATGAACTGATGGTTTGCGGGGTCATAACTGACGTTCCCGGTTTCATGCTCCTTCTCTAAGCCGCCGACGCGGTGCATTAAGCCTTCGGTGCCCGGTATCGCCCACGGCCTTCCAAGATACTCGTCACGCAAGTAAGGCAAGAACGGTTCTTCACCGTGCATTTCCGGATGCTCAATATCAATCGAGGGAATTTCATTGGTCTCCGGAATCCGCCAAGGCTCGCTCCCGTTCGCGATGTAGCCGTCAGAGAGAAACATCACGGGCACCATGCATTCGACCGCGATTCGCCAAGCTTCAATCGCCATGGTGAAACAGTCGCCGGGTGAACGTGGAGCGATCACGGGAATGGGTGCTTCGCCGTTTCTGCTGAACAGTGCCTGTAGCAAATCACTCTGTTCGGTCTTTGTCGGCAGCCCGGTGCTTGGTCCACCACGCTGAACGTTGATCACGATCATCGGCAACTCGAGCATCATGCCCAGCCCCATCGCCTCCGCCTTGAGCGCGATGCCGGGACCGCTGCTCGCAGTCACCGCCATCGTTCCGCCGAAGGCGGCTCCGATCGTCGCGCAGACGGCGGCGATCTCATCCTCCGCTTGAAATGTCCGCACTCCGAAGTTCTTGTGCTTCGTCAACTCGTGGAGGATGTCGCTGGCGGGCGTGATCGGATAGGTCCCGTAGAACAAATCCTTACCGCTTGCCTTGCTGGCAGCAATCAATCCCCAAGCAAGGGCTTGATTGCCCATGATATTCCGATACGTACCGGGCGCGAGCTCAGCCGGTTCAACGTTGTAGCTTTCACCAAAAGCCTCCGTCGTTTCGCCGTAAGCCCAACCCGCTCGGAGTGCGGCTTCGTTTGCCGCTGCGACTTCGGGTTTCTTACCAAACTTGTTCTCGATGAATCGAAGCGTCGGTTCGAGCGAACGCCCGAACAGCCAATAGACCAAACCCATCGCAAAAAAGTTCTTGCATCGATCAGCGACCTTTGGGCTGAGCCCGTGCTCCGCAACTGCTTCGCGAGTCAACTTCGTCATCGCAACCTTGATCACTCGGTAGCTGTCAGTGATCACCGTCGCGTCGAGTGGGTTGGCGTCGACCTTTGCAAGCTTGAACTCCTTCGCCGTGAAGCCATCTTCGTTGGCGACCAGAATGCCACCTTTGCGCAGGTCCTGGACATTCGTAACCATCGCCGCGGGGTTCATCACCACGAGCGCGTCCAGCGTGTCGCCCGGTGTGAAAATTTCATCACTCGCGAACTGGACTTGAAATCCGCTGACGCCCGCGCGGGTCCCCCGGGGCGCGCGAATCTCCGCCGGGAAGTCGGGGAACGTCGCGACATCGTTTCCGGCCAGTGCACTCGTGTTGGTCAGCTGAGTACCCAGCAATTGCATACCATCACCTGAGTCGCCGGCGAGGCGAACGGTGATTCCGGAAACGTCCTTTACAGCTTTTTGCATCGACATAAACAATGATCAGAACTTCGACGGTGAGCCGAATCAGAGCGTCTCCGTCATGATGTTCCCCCGCCACCGGCCGGGCCGACGTCGGCGTGGCTTAGAGGAGCAGAATGTATGGGTTGTATCGAAAGTTCGGTTTACCAACCTTCGTCAAATTCTATAAATCGAAGGTGAAAACGTCATGTGGCCGATTTCGCAATCCGGGCAAAATACGGGAGATTGCGGGGTGACGTCGTTTCGGGATCATGCAGATCGGGCTCCAATTGGCGATTCACGCTTGAACCGGGCCACCGAACACAGACACTTGGCCCACTGGTTCTTGTGACCGATACGGCAGCAGCCCATCAAACGTCGCACCGACTGACTCCTTCATCAACTGCAATGACGAAACCGTTCATCCACCCACCGTCTTCGGAACCGGCAACCTTTGCCAGCGCCAACCCCGACGCGAAGGAATTTGCGGGCGCACCTCGTGGCGAAGCGTTGCGGCGATACCGACAAGTCCGCGCACAAAGTCTCCGAATCGCGGCTCCCCTCTCCGCGGAGGACTGCATGGTGCAGTCAATGGAAGATGCTAGCCCGGTGCGTTGGCATCTTGCCCACACCACCTGGTTTTTCGAAACGTTTCTGCTGAAGGAACAACCAGGCTACACCGCGTTCGATCCCCGTTTCGAGTTCCTTTTCAACTCATACTACAACTCGGTCGGCGAACAGTACCCGAGATCAAAACGCGGAATGATCTCTCGTCCGAACCAACAGGAGACTTGCGAGTATCGTGCCCACGTCGACCGCGAGCTTATCGGACGACTCGAAGGGTCCGAACTGAGTACGGACCAACAACGCATCCTCGAGATCGGCCTGAATCATGAGCAGCAGCACCAGGAATTAATGCTGACCGATCTCAAACATGCTCTTTTTCAGAATCCACTGGAGCCGGCCTACGAAGAGCTCACGTTCCGTGATCACAACGCCGTCGACGCGATCCACTGGATTCCGTTTGAGGAAGGCATCGTATCGTTAGGCCATGAAGGCGCAGGCTTCTGTTTCGACAACGAACAGCCACGGCACCGTGTCTTTCTTGAGCCGTACCAGATGGCGGATCGATGCGTGACCAATGCCGAGTTCATCGAGTTTATGGACGATGGAGGATACGAGCGACCAGAGTTTTGGCTTTCGGCCGGTTGGGATACCGTCCAGTCGAATCAATGGTCGTCACCGCTTTATTGGAATCGTGAGAACGACCAGTGGACGCAGTACACACTTTCCGGACGCGTCCCCGTTGACTCACAAGCTCCCGTTTGTCACGTCAGCTACTTTGAGGCTGATGCTTACGCGCGGTGGGCAAGTCAGAAATGGTCCGGAGCAAGGCTCGCCACGGAAGCCGAATGGGAGCATGCCGTTTGCACCGGCGAACCTTCAGCCGATGACTTCGCAGGCAATTGGTGTGATCAGCTACAAGCATCCGAGTTGCCTGTGCACCCAAGACGCGAGGGAAAACCAAGATTCAATACCGGACTCAGCGGTGCGTTTGGAAATGTGTGGCAATGGACCAGCAGTCACTACTCTGCCTATCCGGGCTATGAAGCGGCCGAAGGTGCGCTCGGGGAATACAACGGCAAATTTATGTGCGGTGTTTTTGTGCTTCGCGGTGGCTCGTGCGCGACACCCTCCGGCCACATCCGTCCTACGTACCGCAACTTTTTTTCACCGGAATCTCGTTGGCAATTCTCCGGTATTCGATTGGCCCGTTCGCCGCGATGACGTTTTGACCGTTTTTCGCTCGTCTTCTGGGGATGTTGACTCGGAGATACGATCCTTATATTGGATCAGCTTGTGGGTCACTCCGTACGTTCCTCCCCAGGACGTCGCAGGCTGGAGGAACTCACCGCGAAGGGTTTAGGAAGCGAGCGTGCCAGAAGCCACACCGACGGATGTTGAAAGCACACCGTCACCTTTTCGGAACGACGTGTTGGCCGGTTTGGAGCAGTTTCCGAAATCCCTTCCGTGTAAGTATTTCTACGACGCGGTTGGCTCTGCGCTCTTCGATCGAATCTGTGAGCTCGATGAATATTATTTGACGCGTACCGAGCAAGCGATCATGGACCGCTATGCGTGCGAGATCGGTCGCGCGATCGGACGAGGCGTATTGTTGGTCGAATACGGGAGCGGTAGCAGCACGAAAACGCGACGGCTGCTGGAAAACTTGATCGAGCCCTCCGGATACGTCCCGGTCGATATTTCGCACGATCATCTTCATGCGACGGCAGGCTTGTTGCGAGAAGAATTCCCTGATCTTCAGGTGCTACCGACCACTGCTGACTTCACAAAAGGCTTTGAACTTCCACGGTCAAAGGTAAGGTCTTCGTCGATCGCGGTGTACTTCCCCGGTTCGACCATAGGAAACTTTGAGCCAACCGATGCCGTTCAATTGCTGAGAGGAATGGCAAAAACCTGTGGCCCCGGAGGATCGCTCTTGATCGGTGTTGATCTTGTGAAGGACGCCGAGGTGCTGGAACGAGCATACGACGACGCCAGCGGAGTGACGGCGCGATTCAACTTGAATCTGCTGAGGCGCATGCAAGAGGAATTGGACGCCGAACTTTTTATCGACGATTTCGCGCACGAAGCCTTGTTCGACACGAATCACTCTCGAATTGAAATCTACTTACGAAGTCTTTCCGAGCAAAGCATCCGCATTCAGGACCGAGTCTTTCACTTGGCCGAAGGCGAGAGAATCCACACGGAGTATTCACACAAATACACGATCGACGGGTTCACGAAGTTGGCCGCTCAAGCCGGCTTTCTGATCGAACATCTTTGGACGGATCCACTGGACTACTTTGCAGTCTTCCACTTCCGCCGTCACGTTTCCTGACCCAGCGATACCCACTTCGTCGAAGCACCAATCCATAGGACACAGAAATTGTGGATGCAAAGAGTCCGACGACAGTTGCCCCCATCAAAAATGAACCCGGCGAATAGCTTAGGCCAGCCAAGTACCAGGTTGGAATTTCGAATAAGTGCGCGATCCAAAAGCAGCAAGGGGCTGCAGCAACGGGGCTCAAGGCAATCGAAATCGCAACCAGAGAGATTCTGAGTGCTCCTGCAGCCAACAAGCCTGCGATGAGCAACGCGGTGCATGATGCCGCAAGCGTACCGGCAAGTGCAGCGATCGAAACCGTTTTGATGTCTTCCGGCGTCGGCGAAGTCGCTTTGAACAGAGCCAATGCAATTGCAACAGCCGCCGAAATCGCCAGCATGTCGCGTAACGACAACCGGCTATCGATTCCTTCGAAGCGCGAGATCGTTACGCCAAGCCGAACGCGCAAAAGAAAACCAGTGACCACGTTCGCGATTTGAAATACAAGGAACGCCCGAGTCACTCCCATCCCATCGAAGAGGCTCTCAGGAATATTGGTCAAGTTCTTGGCTGCGAACACGAACATGAAAAGTGTCGCCAGTGTCAACACGAAAACGGCAGCTGTCCGCGGCAAGAATCTGCCGGGCCCGAGGCTTGGCAAAAGTCCGATCAGTATGAGCGAAACAGGAAGGGGCGCGCAAATGATCGCGAAGAGGGGAACGAGAACGCCATCGGATGGCCGCGACATCATCTTGGGCACAATGATGACCAATCCCACGAACCAGGCGACCGAAAGGATGCTTCCGATCAGAACGATTATCCAGGCTGGAATCAGTCTTGGGACTGGCATCTGGTGCTCGGCGTGTAGAAGGCGGTTTCCGCGCCCTAGAATAACGGCAAACGAGCCCGTGACGTTACAGCCGGTATTGCCGGATCTTGTTTTCAACCTGAGGATCTTCGATGAGCGATTCAGATTCCGAGCGTATTCAGCTGCCGGACCTGAGCGAGTTTAAACCCTATCTAGTTTGGGGCGTTCCCATCTTGCTGGTGATCATCTTGCTCTCCACCAGCTTCTACACCGTCCAGGCAGAGTCACAGGGTGTCGTCCTGCGTTTCGGGCGCTACACGAAAACAGTCGATCCGGGCCTTCGATTCAAGTTTCCGTTCGGCATCGACAAGGTCGAAATCGTTCCGGTCCGAAGACAGCTCAAACAGGAATTCGGTTTTGGCACGGCGGGCGCGACGAATCCCACGCAATACTCTGATGAGCAGTCGTTCGAACGCATCATGGTCACGGGAGACTTGAATACGGCCTCTGTCGAATGGGTTGTGCAGTATCGCATTCAAGAACCACAGCAGTTTCTCTTCAAAGTTCGCGAGCCCGGCAAAACTCTACGCGACCTGTCCGAGTCCGTGATGCGGACGGTGGTTGGCGATCGTACCGTCGATGAAGTGATCACCATCGGGCGTCAAGAAATCGAGGTCGATGCACTTGCCAAATTGCAAGAGCTTGTCAATCGGTATGAGCTCGGTCTGAGCATCGACCAGGTTCAGTTGAAGAACGTGAACCCACCCAAACCCGTTCAGCCGTCATTCAACGAAGTAAACCAGGCGCAACAAGAACGCGAAAAGCTGATCAATATCGCGAACGGTGAATACAACAAAGTCGTGCCGAAAGCCCGCGGGGAAGCCGAACAAAAAATCCAGGCAGCTCAAGGTTACGCAAAGAAACGTGTGAACGAAGCCGAAGGCGACGTGGCACGCTTCAACGCCGTCTTGACGGAATACCTGAAAGCCCCCGAAGTGACAAAACAGCGCATCTACATTGAAACGATGCGGGAAGTCGTTCCGTCACTCGGCAAAAAGATCATTTTGGATGACGATGCAAAACAAATTCTACCTCTACTCCCACTCTCAACGGGAGGGATGAACTGATGAAACGTTTTCCACTTACTCTGGTTAGCATCTTTACCTTCGGTCTTTTGATCATCGCGTACGCCTGCAGCTACAGCGTCAAAGAGACTGAGCAAGTCATCATCACGCAGTTTGGTAAGCCGGTGGGTGACCCGGTCACCGACGCCGGATTGCATTTTAAAGTTCCGTTCATTCAAGAAATCACTCGGGTCGAGAATCGAATTCTGGAATGGGATGGTCGTCCGAATGAGATGCCGACCAAGGACAAGACCTACATCGTCGTCGACACATTCGGGCGCTGGAGGATCAGTGACGCCAAGCAGTACTTCCTGCGGTTGCGAGACGAACGAAGTGCCCAATCGCGATTGGACGATATCCTCGGCAGCGAAACGCGCAATGCAATCGCCAAGCACGAGTTAATTGAACTGGTCCGAACCACGAAGGACCGTGAGCCTTCGGAAGATGCCACCATCGCGGACGCACCCGGCAATATTGGTGTGCTCTATCCGATCGCCAAGGGGCGAGCACTGATTGAGCAAGAGATCTATGAAAAGTCCGCAGAGAAACTGACGGATTTCGGCATCGAATTGCTCGATGTCCGTTTCAAACGGATCAACTACAATGAGAGCGTGCAGCAACGCATCTATGAGCGGATGATCAGCGAACGGCAGCAAATCGCCGAACGTTTCCGCAGCGAAGGTGCGGGTGAGGCTGCCAAGATCATCGGTCGTCGCGAACGCGATCTCTTGGAGATCGAGTCCGAGGCCTACAAAGCCGTGCAAGAGATTCGGGGTGCCGCAGATGCGAAGGCCACGGAGATCTACGCACTCGCTTACAACCAAGGTCCGGAAGCCGTTGCCTTCTACGAATTCATCAAGACGATGGAGACCTATGAGGAAATGCTGGATCAAGACAGCACGTTGATCTTGACCACCGACAGTGACATTTTCAAATACCTGAAGAACATCGACGAATCACCTTGATCCACAGCCATCGACGTCGAAGTGGCTTTCGCGACTTCGGCACCCGTAAAGCGTTTCTTCTTGCCCTCGCTTGTTTATTCCTCCACCCAGCGATCATCAAAGCTGAGGACAAGGATGCCGATCAATCCGCTCCACCGGATCCATTGCTGACCGTTGAGCGGATTTATGATTCAAGTGAGTTTGCCAGTCAGTCGTTTGCCGGCAAGTGGATTGGTGGAGAGAAACAAAGGGCCAGATATGTCGTTTCGGAGACGGTCGATGGCCACCCGGGTAAGTGTTTGGTTCGATACGATGCCGCCACCGGAAACGAAGAGATCTTGGTAAGCGGCAGGGATTTGATTCCCACCGATCGCTCAGAACCGCTCTTGGTCAGCGACTTCGCATTCACGCGTGACATGAGCAAGGTTCTCATCTTCACCAACACGCGACGTGTTTGGCGCGCGAAGACTCGCGGTGATTACTGGGTACTCGATCGAGCCACTGCACAGTTGACGAAACTGGGTGGTGATGCCGACGAAGCCTCATTGATGTATGCCAAGTTCTCGCCAAAGGGGAACGCGGTCGCTTACGTTCGGGATGGAGACATCTACATCGAGACATTACTGGACGGAGTGGTTCGTCGAGTAACACAGAAGTCCGGCCCTCGCATCTTGAACGGGATGTCGGATTGGGTCTACGAAGAAGAGTTTCGTCTTCGTGATGGATTCCAGTTCAGCCCCGACGGATCCCGGATTGCTTATTGGCAATTCGACACCTCGGGTGTCGGTGATTTCACGATGATCAACAACACGGATTCGCGATATCCGACCACAAAGGTGTTTGCGTATCCGAAAGCCGGAACCCGAAACTCGGCGGTCAGCCTTCTCGTAGTCGATCTCGCGTCCGGCACGCATCGAAAGATCCAGATGCCCGGCAACCCACGTCAAAACTACTTGCCACGCGCGCAGTGGGTCGAAAAGACCGGCGAACTCTTGGTGCGGCAGATGAATCGCCTGCAGAATACGGAGACGTTGACGCTTGTCGACTTTGAAACGCTGACGAAACGCGTGATCTTCTCTGAAACCGATCCGTCCTGGATCGACTTACAACCAGAAGTCTACTTTTTGTCTGACGCCGAGTCGTTCGTCTACCTAAGCGATCGAAACGACTGGCGACAGTTATTCAAAGTCGATGTCGCCAGCGGCGAAATGGATTGTGTGACGCCGGGAAACTACGACGTGATCGAGCTGATCGGTCTCTTCCCAAGCGGCGAACAGGAACTTGCTTACTTCATCGCGTCACCCGATTCGGCCATCGACCGGTTTCTCTATTCGGTCAACTTGGCAACGGGCGAAGTTCGTCGCGTCACGCCTGACGGGGCGGAAGGCGTGCACACCTATCAAATATCCGCAAACGGAAACTTCGCGATCCATCAGTACAGCACCACGGAGAACCCACCGGTTTACGAGCTGGTTGCACTCCCGTCGCACCGAAGCGTACGCGTGTTGGAGCCGAATGAAAAACTCAACGCGTTGCTTGATCAATTAAAGCTGCCGGAGTTCAAGTTCCTTCGTGTCGACATCGGCGACACCGAACTCGATGGTTGGAGTGTGATGCCGGAGGCAACCGTCCAACATGCAAAAACTCCGCTGCTGTTTCACGTTTA
The DNA here is from genome assembly GCA_039025515.1 of Planctomycetota bacterium. GTDB lineage: Bacteria > Planctomycetota > Planctomycetia > Pirellulales > Pirellulaceae > Stieleria. Next base: position 15,845 of record JBCCOI010000010.1, on the reverse strand, counting down.
CGGCGAGCCTGCCGGTTCGACGGTGATGAACCGCTGGATGGGTTCGAGTGGGCTTTGGCATCGAATGTTGGCCCAGAAGGGGATCGCGGTCATGAGCTTTGATAATCGCGGCACGAAAGTCCCACGTGGCCGCGAATTCCGCAAGGCCGTTTATCGGCAAGTTGCACACCTGGGTCCGAACGATCAAGCGAAGGCGGTGAAAAAGGTGCTCGAAGAGAATCCAAATCTCGATGCCGATCGCGTCGGCATCTGGGGCTGGAGCGGTGGAGGCACCTCAACGCTACACGCGATGTTCCGTCACGGCGACGTTTTCAAAGCCGGTCTGGCGGTCGCTCCGGTCGCCAACCTCGCTTACTACGACACGATCTACCAAGAACGTTACATGGGCTTGCCGTCGGGGAATGTCCAAGGCTACCGCAAAGGCTCGGCGATTCACTTTGCCGATCAGTTAACTGGCAAACTGATGTTGATCCACGGAACTGCGGATGACAACGTCCATTACCAAGCGTCCGAACTCTTGGTCAACAGGCTGATCGAGCTCAACAAGCAGTTCGAATTCTTCGTCTACCCGAACCGCAGCCACAGCGTCAGCGAGGGACGAGGAACCGCGATGCACCTCCGCACCATGATGACGGACTACTTGGAACGTCAACTGCTTAAGAACGGACCTTCGTAGAGCCTTCCAGTGCAGGCAGAAAGCCCGCGCGGCTTCCGCTACTTTGTTGCAATTGAAGGTCTTCTTGGATTACAGCGATTTCGGAGAAATCGCTGACTTCGTGGCGTATACACGCCAAGTTGGGCATGTCTTGGTGGGTTGCTGTTTTTTTCTTGGCTACGCCCCAATATCTCTGGATTCGGGCCGAACAGATGGCGAAACACGAGCCCGATTCCGACTGTGGCTCACTTCTGAAGCTCATTTTGGGGACCAAGTCCATGCTAAAAAAAGCTGTCGTTGCCGGTGGTGCCATTGCTCTGTTGTCGAGTCTCGCCGTCGGAGTTCCGATTGCCAGCTACACGAAATGCGGAGTCAACTGGATCAAGGATTCCGCTAGCGAAGCAATGCCGCTCGAGTGGGAATTGAAGCGTGCTCGGCAAATGATCACTGATCTCAAGCCCGAGATTGGTCAAAATGCAAAGCGTATCGCTCGGGAGCGAATCGAAGTCGCTCGACTGCAAAAGCAGGTCAGTGATACAGAGACTAAGCTCGCGAAAGCTCAAACCGACATTCAGCGATTGACGTCGGATCTGACCGGCGGCGACGAATACTTCACTTACGCCGGGCGAACCTACACTTCTGTCCAAGTGAAAGAAGATCTCGCCAGCCGATTCAAACGGTACAAGACCCGCCGTGGGACCGCTGACAAGTTGCAACAAATGCTGATGGCTCGCGAAGCATCGTTGTCATCCGCTGAACAACGAATGGAAGAATTGCTCGCCGCGAAGCAACAACTGGAAGTCGAAGTTGAGAACCTTCAAGCTCGCGTGGGTGCTCTCCGTGTTGCCCAAACGGCGAGCGAGTTCAGCGTCGATGACAGCCATCTCTCGCAAACGCGACAGTTGTTGGACGAAATCTCTGGACGCATCGAAGAGGAAGAGCAAACGCTTGCAGTCGACCAAGAGTATTTCGGAGAGATCAACCTGGAAGTGAGCAGCGACGAAAATCTGTTGGACGATATCGCGACCTACTTCGAAAGTAGCGACGAAAGCGAACCGTCCGCATTGGTTTCGATTCAACTCGATTGAGTCGGACGCTGAGATGGGCGACTCGCCGGCACCTCGCTGTAGCTTGTCGCCCAAACCGCCGCGAACGAATCGCGGCTGAGACCTGCTTGCCATGCCTTGCTTGATCCTGCTCGAAGCACCCAGTCGAAAACTCGGAATTGGACTGACCCAAGCTGATGAATATCGGACTTCAACAACCGCCTCATCAATCCAAAGCCGCCTGGCGACTTTGGGTGGACCGCTGCGGCGGTTTCGGTCTTTTGACCGATGGAGCGATCCGCATCGGCGGGACTCGTCCCGACAGTGACGCGGATGTTCAAGTTGCAGCAGACTGGCGTCGCGACGAAGGCACCCTGGTGCGGCACGGTCGAGACTACTTCTGGGTCAGCCGCGATGGGAAGCGGGAACTTGCCAAAGATGGGCAACCGATCCCGATCGACGGTTCTGCGGAACTGGTCTTTCGAACACCGTCACCGCTTAGCGGAACCGCCGTTCTTTCCCTGGCCACGCCCCATCGGTTTGACGGACATGTCGACCAGTGGCTGCTAGTGGACCGAACGGTTCTGCTGGGGCCGGGTGAACAAAACCAAATCCAATGCAGCGGCCTCGCCACCTCCGCCGTGTTGGTTTTTGAACAGGATCATTGGCGTGCCAAGCAGAAGAGCACGACGAGCGGACAGTCCGAATGGATGGCACTGACGCCGGGAATCCGGCAATCGATCGGTGAAATTGACTTGATGTTGGAACAATCATGAAAGCGATCGCTAGCGGATCCAGACCAGCCACACACGACTGTTTCGGTATGACAAAGATGAAAAACTTGCTGGCCGATCGAGTGAAATTGAAGCTGTTGTTGCCCGGCAATCGCCGTCGAAAGGCCGAATCACCGGCAGAAAGCGAAGCTGATGTCGTCTCGGAAGCTTCGAACGAGGTTTCGGAGGATCCCGAAGCAAGCGACGCTAGAATAGACTGGATCGAAGAAACCGTCGCAGGACCGACACAAGAACCCAAGTCGATGACCTTTACTTTCCCGCCAGGTTCGCAACCACTCTCGCCTTACACGATTCGGCGCGGCGTGGGCGTCGGCGGCTTCGGCGAGGTGTACTTCGCGGTCAGTGAGGCGGGGAAGGAAGTCGCGCTCAAGCGGGTCCAGCGGAACCTGGACATCGAGCTTCGCGGCGTCTCGCAGTGCTTGAATCTGAAGCACCCCAATCTCGTATCGCTTCATGACATCTGCCGCGACAGCGATGGCGGCGCCTGGGTCGTCATGGAATATGTGGCAGGTCAGAACTTACGTCAGATTCTAGACCAACATCCTGACGGATTGCCCGAGGAAGAAGCAAAGCGTTGGTTCCTCGGCATCGCGTCGGGCGTCTCTCATCTTCACAGCGCTGGTCTCGTCCACCGAGACCTCAAGCCGGGCAACGTGTTCGATGATCTGGGCATCGTGAAAGTCGGCGACTACGGCTTGAGCAAATACATCTCGACATCGCAGCGTGGCGGACAGACCGAGAGTGTCGGAACGTTCCACTACATGGCCCCGGAAATCGGCAAAGGCAATTACGGCCGCGAAATTGACGTCTATGCACTCGGCGTGATTCTCTTTGAGCTGCTGACGGGCCGTGTTCCGTTCGATGGTGAGAGCCTACACGAGATCATTGTCAAACACCTGACCGCACTTCCTGATCTCAAGTCGATCTCCGAACCGTATCGCAGTGTGATTGCTCAGGCGATGGAGAAGGATCCTTCCAAACGGCAGTCAACCGTCGAGCAGATGGTTGAACCGTTGACGTCCGCTTCCAATGCTTCCTCAAATGCCGGGCGAGTCGCTGGGTTCTTCGCGTCGAAGAAATCAAAACCTAAACCTGCACCTGTGCATCCAAGTGCGGCCGCCCCAAGAGTTGATGAACCTGTCTACTTCGCTGAGGCAGCTGAACCCGTGCATCGGCAGGCTGCACCCGTTCAATCGAGAGCAGACACCGCTTCGATCCCCGTTGCGACTCCAGTCGCCGATAACCGTTCCGACACAGACGAACCGGTGATGCGTGCGGTCAGATCGGCATGGACCGATTTCCGCGTCTGGTGGCGATCCCTTGAGCACTCTCCGAAAATTCGCTTCTTTATGGCATTGTTGATCGGCTTTGCCGTGCTGATCAACACTCATTGGCTGCTTCCAGTGCTGTCAATGTTCGCGGTGATTTATGTGCCGTACTACGTCATCAGGCAGATGGTGCTCTACTCCGGTGACCAGCCCAGCTACGCCAAAGCACAAACGCTTGCCGCTGCGAGGCCTGTCGTCGTCAAGCCGAAACCGATGACGAAACAGCAATGGAAGTACAAGGTGCGTGAGAGCCTGCGATCGAAGCCACGTTTGACACGCGCCGCCGAACTGAACACTTCGTGGATTGCGACATCGCTGACCGTCGTGGTGATGACTGTGGTCGCCGGTGCCATCGGGCTCAAAGATCAAAACATCGATGCGATTCACGTGTCACCCTACTTCTGGTCCGCGTTCGTAGTCCTGCTTGGATCCGCCGGCATTCTTGGCTTGGGTAAATTCTGGGAAGTCGACGAGGGTGAAGGGATGATCCGCCGCATCGTCTTGGCATGCGTCGGCGCGGGCGTTGGATTGGTCGGATACTCGTTGCTGGAATATTTCATGATTCCAGGGACTCCGATGTACAGCGAGTTTCTTGACGACGATCTTCCGCAGGCACTTTATCGGCCCGACGGAACAATTCGTGCCGCCGGCATGATGGCTCACTTCGCTCTGCTGTTTGGTGGAATGCGGTGGTGGAAGTCTGTGGATCCGCTTCGCCGCACGCGACTGAGCTTTTGGTCGGTCGCGGTGGTCTGCGTCGCTGCTTGGATGCTGCATCAGTTCCTTCCCGTACCGCAACCGCTCGGACTGATGGTCGCCGGTGGTCTGTCAATCGCGACGCAAATGTCGGCTCCTTGGATCAATCCCAAAAGCTATAAGCTCCGTTCAAACTCGTCCAATCCTGCTGATCAAAGGGTGACCGCATGAAAACGCTCCAAGTTCCATTGCTCGCGTTTCTAGCCGTCGCCCTCATCGCAAGCGTCGGATTCGCGGAGCAGGTTGCCGAATCTTCGGCGAACTCTTCGGAGGGCGAAAGCTCTTCCGATTCGTCGACCGCAGACATTGATGAAGGTGATTCTGCTTCCAACGCGACGGAGTCTTCCTCATCCGGTGGAAATTCGTCGTCAGCGAAACGCGGATTGGCGGAACTTTCTGTTCCTCCCATGAGCCACAAGACATATCCCGAGACGCGTCCGAGCTGGATCAACAACGAGCCAGACGTGGTTGGTGGAGTGCACCGATTAGTCGTCGCAACCAAGGGATGGGATGACCCAGCAAAGTGTGAAGGCGAATTGGAAGCGTTGATGCCCGTGATGATCGAAAACTATCTGGAGGAAACGCTTCCGGCCGAGCACCCGTGGCTTTACTGTTCGCCAGAGTGGATCGACGAACGTCTGGTATCGAAACGTTACAAGGGGACTTTTCAGCAGGGTGACCAAACCCTTCATGAAATGGCGGTCGAGCTAGAGATCGATCGCAAGATGCAACGTTACTTTCAGCGGCTGCAGGAGAGTGAAATTGTTGATGATCGGCTGCAGGGCGTCACAGGAACCGTAGCATTCGGATTCCTCTGCCTCTGCGTTGGCGGCGGAGCACTCGGGTTCATTAATCGAAGACTTAATCCCGAATCTTCGAACGCATGAGCCAACGTCGCAGACTAATCCTCGGGTTCTCGTACGAAAACTTCGTCGCCCTCGACCTTGATCTCAAAACAGTCCACCTTGATCTTTGGATTGTCGTCCCAGGTTCCATCCGTCACGGAGAACCGCCACGCATGCCAGGGACACGAAACCGCTTTGTCGGCGTAATATCCCTCCGCTAACGAAGCCCCCATGTGTGGGCAAAGGTCATCGATCGCATTCCAAGTCCCGTCCGCGTTCCGAAAAATCGCAACCATGCGTCCGGCGACAGGAACCGCCCTGCCGACACCGATTTCAAAATCGTCTACGTTTCCGACTGACTCAAAGTCGCACATGGCGGTCTCTTAGTAAATTTCCGCGTGTGATTGCGATCGACAAGAATTGACGCGATGAGCCGATTTCAACGCAATTCAGCTTGCGTCTACCACCTGACTCGGGCCACACTCTGAACCTTAGAAATTCATTGCCGAAACGGCAATCCGACTGATAGACGCACCCGGCGGCTAGGAATGATCAATCTTATCAGACGCAAGCGACTCGAGTCACGCGTTTGGCCTCACGTTCAAACTCCCGCGCAATACGTCGGCGGGGAACGAAACATTGTCGTTAAGGATCACCGAGGGCTGCGCGGGAAACTAGCGATCGGATTTCCCGATGCCTACACGATCGGAATGAGTCACCACGGGTTACAGGTGCTCTACTCGCTGATGAACCGCCGCGACGATTGGTGTGCCGAACGCGTCTTCACACCTTGGCCGGACATGGAGCAAAAACTTCGCGAGCAACAGATCCCGCTTTACTCGTTGGAAACCTTCACCGCTCTTTCCGATTTCGACGTCGTGGGGCTGAGCCTTCAGTACGAGATCAGTTCGCCAAACGTTTTGACGATGATCGATTTGGGCGGCGTTCCTCTCGAATCGGTGAGTCGAACGATGAACGACCCGCTCTTGGTTGCGGGGGGACCGTGCTGTCAAAACCCCGAGCCGATGGCGGAGTACTTTGACGTGATGATCACGGGTGACGGTGAGCCTGCTTTACCGGAAATCTGTGATCGGTGGATCGAACTCAAGGAACGATCTCGTCGCGAAGACGGCTCCTTTGCCGAAGGAACGACCGGCCAACAGCAACGCGCAGATGCGCTCGCCGAACTCGCGCGGATTTTAGACTACGCGTACGTCCCTCGGTTTTATGCGCCAACGTACACCGATGGTCGCATCGCCACGTTAGAACCGACACGTGATGACGTGCCCAAGACGTTTGCACCCAGCGTGATCAAGGATCTCGACGGCATTCCAATGCCGACCAGCCCCATCGTCCCCTACATCGATTGCGTTCATGACCGAATCGCACTTGAGATCATGCGTGGCTGTCCCCATCTCTGCCGGTTCTGTCAAAGCACGGTGATCAAGCGACCGCTTCGAATTCGTGAAGTCGAAACGATCGTCGATGCCGCCTGGGAGAGCTATCTCAACACGGGGCACAACGAGATCAGCATTCTTTCGCTGTCGAGTAGCGACTATCCTCATTTCGAACCGCTCGTCAAACGACTGCATGAGGTCTTTAAGCCGGTCGGTGTAAATATCAGTGTGCCGAGTCTTCGTGTAAACGATCAGTTGCGAACGTTACCACAGCTGATCGGAACGGACCGCCGTAGCTCGCTCACTCTCGCGCCCGAGGTGGCGCGGGATGACATGCGCGAGCAGATTCGTAAGAAGATCAAGAACAGCGATTTGATCGAAGGCTGTCGCAATGCATTTCAAAACGGCTTCGACAGCGTGAAGCTTTACTTCATGTGTGGCCTACCGGGCGAGCGCGAAGTCGACCTGGACGGCATCGTCGACTTGGCCGAACAAATCGCGACCGTTGGGAAAGAAGTACGAGGACGCTACGCACGCGTGACTGCGAGTGTTTCCAACTTTGTCCCCAAAGCCCACACGCCGTATCAATGGAATCCGATGCAGTCGCGCGAATACTTTCACTGGGCGCACAAGTACATGTGGAAGAGGCGTCGGATTCGTAGCGTGAACATCAAATGTCACAACGTAGAAACGAGCTTGCTGGAAGGTGTCCTCAGTCGCGGCGATCGCAGAACCAGCCGCGCGATTCGTCTCGCTTGGGAACGTGGTGCCCGAATGGACGGGTGGACCGAATACCTCGATCCCGATCGGTGGTGGCAAGCCATCGCTGACGCCGGCATCGACGTCCAACGACAGGTCCACGAACCTTACCAGTTGATGGACAAACTTCCCTGGGATCACGTCAATGTAAAGTTCGGCCGAGCGTACTTGGAGAAGGAACAGGGACGATCGACCGTACAGTTGGAAGCGATGAGTACCGCGACGTAGGAAGCATCCCTTCATGTCATCCTTTATTGAAGACGGATTCGAGAACTTGGAAGACGGAATCCGAGAAGAGAAACGTCGCGAGGTATTGGCGAAGTACACCCAGCAGATGAACACAGTGGGCTGGTGGGGACGCATGAGACTCCGCTGGCGGATTAAGCACGAAGTTGATTGCCTGGTGGCCAACGAATTGGAAATGGTATCCGGTCGTTCGCTGTTTTAGCTTCGCAAGACTTGGAGCTGCACCGGCACTCGTAAAGACAGGCCAACGCACTGCTGCATCGGCACTCGCAAGGCTCGTTTGATGACAGCCTACCAGAGATCAAACGTAGGCCGCATCGAGGAGCCTTCAGGCGACGAAAATGCGGCAACGCAGAAGCTGGCCAAGTGTACTGCTGCATCGGCACTCGCAAAGGCTCGTTTGATGACAGCCTACGAAAGACCAAATCGTAGGCTGCATCGAGGAGCCTTTAGGCGACGAAAATGCGGCTGTGCGTAAGCTGGCCAAGTGTATTGCTGCATCCGCACTCGCAAAGCTCATTTGATGAGCCTACTTTGTGAGATTTGGCCAAAAACGATCGGATATCATCACGATCGGTGTGCTGCACCAGCGACTTTCTCGAACTCCAATGTTGCGACGCGTTCATCACCTGCAGGTGAAATACACAACTTTGCCGAAACCACTTCGTCACCGACGGTCATCGAAATCTCTCCACGGAACTCACCCTGCGTTTCGCTGGTCGCGGTGGCTAGCGAACGCAATCGACCGAAAAGACTCTCCGAAAGCGGAAGAGGAATTTGCTCTCGCTCAACCATCTTTCCATCGATCTGATAGAAGACGGCAACCGCCTCATTGCGGACTCGAATCTCGATGGAATCCGCGTTCAAAGCAATTGCTTCAAGAATGAGCAAATTGACTATCCGTTTGATCGTGACGGCATGACGGTCTTTACGAGCGGGCGGTTTTCCATCAGCACGATGAAGCATTTGAGGATCCCGCGATCTCATCAAAGCTCTTCGCTTTCCGGCAAACGATGGAGGAACTTCAATCGTCGAAGTCATCGGTAGAAAGCACTCCCCAATGTCTTCATCCTCTGACTCGTCCACAGTTTCGCAGAAGTCGATCGCAGTGTCGGTAAACTCTTGCAGCATGCTGTCGGCACTCTCTCCTTCAACGAGCCCGTACGCTGAATTGATCGCCACTTCGATATCACCTTGCGGTGCCGAAACGGCAATGATCCTTCGATTGAGGATGAATCGAAGCTTCTCAATCATCTCGATATCATTCGCGTCAGGCATTGCGATGAGCAAACAATCATCTTTCCAACCGATCGGTACTGAGTTGTTTTCTCTCGCGACACTTTCGGGAACCAGTTCAACCAAGTCGAAGGTGATCTGCCGCCCCAGTAGTGAGGGTGATGTTGACGTCGGAAAGTCTGTTGACCGTAGGAAGCGTCTTGGAATTGGTTTTGGAAGATACCAACCCTCGGGCTCGCAGACCGGTACCATCAGTTCTTGTGGTATTTGATCGGAGACCGTTCGGCTCCGATCGACCGCAACGAAACCCGTCAGGCGAGATAATACACCCGTGGAAAGAGACGTCGAAATGATCTCGTCCTGCAATTCACCGTCGAAGCCATGGGACGTGACGAACCGATCTTCGATGTCTCGAATTCGCCTTCGCCCCCAAAGGGCAAGCAACGTTGGCTTTTGATTTCGTAGCTCTTTGACGTCGACTGAAGACTCCCAAGCCTCTCCGTTCAGGCGTCTGCCCGTAACAACGATGCGTTCTAGTTTCTGCTCAGACGGGAATCTAGCAAACAGGGAGAGAGTCGTCCCTGCGTAGACTGACGGTATCGTCTCACGCGCCCACTCGACGCCTTCGATTGCAGGTTCACAACGGACGGACAAATCAGACACCGCGGGTTGACCAATTCTTTGCGAGAACAGTTCGAGCACTTCGAGTAGCCGGGACTTCGACTCGGCGAGTTCGAAAGAGCCGTCAGTGAAGTTTGCCACACGCGTCAAAACGCTCGCGTTTACACATCGATCGACTCCGAGGGCGAAGATTCTTGGACGTTGAAACGAGGGCACGCTGGAGAGCAACCGAAGTAACGAATCCTCACCCGTGATCTGACCGTCCGTTACAAGAACAATCGAACGAGAACGGTCATGCTCTTCGCTTGATGAAATTGATGCTTGAAACTGTTCGACCGCTGTGCTCAGCGCGATCCCCATTTCAGTTCCGCCGCGTGCACCAATCTTCGAAACCCAAGAATCTGCTTTGCAAACATTCGCAGAAGTTGCCGAAACAAATTCGTGAGAAAACGTTTCGATCAAGTTGTCGAACGCGTGGATCGTAAAATGATCTCGAGGCGTGAGCCTAGCAATTAGACTTCGGATGCCGTTGACTGCGGCTTGAATTTTCCACCCCGACATACTCCCGCTGCGATCCAAGACATAAGCGATGTCTCTCGGTGGCCCTTCGCTGGACGGTTTTGCGACCAGGTCAACCTGGCAAGTCGAATGCGATTGACCGGTTTGGACAACGGAATGAGCGGATACGGATTTCTCCGAAGGCAAGCTTCCCCGGAGAACAAAGTCTCGATCGATCGTCTCGTCCGGTAGCGTTTCCAAACGGCATCCTCCGCCGGGACTGTCGGCACGTGCGACGACGGTATGCAGACTGCTACGAAGCCCCGACCAAGGCTCACTCGGATCTTTTACACACGCAGAATCGAGGCCGACGTGGATTCGAAGGCGAACTCCGCTCGCAAATCCTGGTAGCCTTACTGCAGGTGTCACTCTTGACGCGTCAGGCACTTGGTCGGTGTCGCAGTGGGTACCATCACCGGCACTGATTCCGGGAAGTGGGATTCCCGATGTGTATCGAGGAGCAATCACCAGCGGCAGTCTTATTGTCCATTGCATGTTGCCATCCGAATCATGCGTGACCGGAAGCAATCCAACCGATTCAATCACCGCCATGGCAGACTCACCAGCCGCAAGATTCCCGAGACTCAGCGAAAACGTCTCGCTACGATCCTCTTCCAACAACGCTGCCGTGTATCCATTACTGATCGCTTTATTGTATTCGCGCCTTGCTTCGTTCCGCTCTTTCAGTACTGCCTCCGTTACTCGATTCTTCGTCAGCAATCGACATGCGACGATGGCTGATTCTCCCTCCATCGGGAATACATAGGTTGCTCTGATGGCTTCATCAAAGGGATTACAGAACGTCTGACTCAGCGTCGTCCTTATGGACATTCCGCTGACTTCGACATTAAATGCGAGTTCGTAGAGTGGCAGGTTTGCACGATTCGTACGTAAAGCACCGACATTGCTTGCTGGAGGAAACTGTTGAGGGCTCGCAAGCACATCCAACCTTGGCAGCGTATGCATCATCATGGCAATTCATTCCGAATGACTAGTTCTGTTCAATTGTGAGGGCCTCAAGAAGCGGCTCAGCGGCTTGCTGAATTGCTTCGACGTTTATCGACTTCCCAACGACGCCTTGGTCGACAATAACCTCCACACCTGGGGCGATTGAAATTCGTATACAAGCCGTTGCCTGAACGGCCTGCGCTTCCTGCGCAGTCACCCTCAAACTCGCGGACTCTGCCTGTGCGGCAGGTTGCAGCCAAAACTGCACAGCTTCTTGACAGTCCGTTTCGGACGAGTCCGTTGTCGAATCGAGAATCTCGCCAGTTCGTTTCCAAAACGAAGCGGGTATGTCAGAAATTTTCTTCAGCTTTGCGGGTGTGATGCAGGTGAGCCGAGCCTGGATTTCAGCGAGCGTCAGTCCTTCCGCCTGCAGCCGCTTGATCGCCACCAACTGCATCACGTGTCGACTGCCATAGAGAGCGGTTCGGCCTTGCATTTCGGCCGGGCGGTCAATTAGCCCCAGCGTGGTGTAGTAGCGAATCGTTCGCGTATCTGGCGTGGATCGGATGCGCGCTGAATCGGGCGGAGAATACGAGCCCGAGGCCAAGGCCTCGTCGACAAGCCGCCTCAAATCGGTAATGGGGAATGTCAACCGCATGCAAATATGTTACACTGTCATATAACAGTGTCAATAGCTTCCAATTATTCTGTTGCGTACTCTGAGAACGCAAACTCAAGTAGCAAAAGCAACCTGTGCAAGAATGGAACGGGACAGTAACTCGAAATGCTCGTTTGAAATCAGCTAGCTCGTAAGCTGCATCGGCACTCGCAAGGCTCGTTTTGATGGCAGCCTACGAGCGACCAAATGTAGGCCGCATCGAGGAGCCTCCAGGCGACGAAAATGCTGCAGGGCAGAAGCAGGCTGAGCGGCATACCCACGACTCTCTTGCATTGCTCGATTGTTGGCAGCCTTCGGCGAGGTGCGAACCGCTGCCCACCAAGGCACATCCTCGGAGTACAATCGTACCAGCGTTACTCGCGCCATAGTCCCGCCGCAGACGACTCGCTCTGCACTATTCCCCACCCAATTGAAGCCTTTACGACCTATGAATTGGCAGCAACACCGGAAGCACTTTGTACCACTTGCCATCGCTCTTCTGTTCCTCGGAGTCGGGAGCGTGTGCGCAAGCGATACAACGAATCCACAGCGTCCGAACATTCTTTGGGTCACCAGCGAGGACAACAGCTATCACTGGATCGGCTGTTACGGTAACGAAGACGCGACGACGCCCAACATCGATCAGCTTGCCAGCGAGGGCATTCGTTACAAGTATGCTTATTCGAACGCCGCCGTCTGTGCTGTGGCACGCAACACATTGATCCTGGGTCGGTACGCTTGCAGCAGCGGCACGCACAACATGCGAAGCAGGTACCCCGTTCCCGATGGTTTCCGGACATATCCATCCTTCCTCCGTGACGCCGGCTACTACTGCGTGAACCGATCGAAGACGGATTACAACTTCAAAACGGATGATAAAAGTCACTGGGACGAGTGCGGGTCCAAAGCGCATTGGAAAAATCGTGATGAAGATCAGCCTTTTTTCGCTGTCTTTAACACGACGATCAGCCACGAAAGTTGTTTGTTTAAAAACAAGACTGATGGCTACCGCGAACGTGGAGTGCTACCCGCCGTTCCGACCCGCGACCCCGCTTCCGTCAAACTACCGCCCCATTACCCCGACACTCCAGAGATTCGCCAAGACTGGGTAACGTACATGGATGTTGTGACGGCCATGGACAAGCAGATCGGCGAGTGGCTGAAAGAACTCGATGACGAAGGCGTTCGCGACAATACGATCGTCTTCTACTATTCGGATCACGGCGGGATCCTGCCAAGGGCAAAACGCTACATCAACGACACGGGGACGCACGTACCGATGATTGTTAGCTTCCCCGAAAAGTGGCAGCATCTCGCGCCCGCCGAAGCCGGCACGGTGAATGATCGCCCGGTCGCCTTTATCGACTTGCCCCCGACTGTTTTCAGCTTGGCCGGAGTTGAAATCCCCGAGCAATTTCATGGCCGCGCGTTTGCCGGAGAATCAGCGGAACCCGCAGAGACATACTCCTTTCTCTATGGCCAACGATTCGACTCACGCATGCTGAGGTTCGTGCGCGGCGTGACTGACGGCGAATACCGCTACGTGAGAAACTTTCATCCTCATCGACATCGCGGCATTTACACCGGCTATCCACACGGGCAAGTCGGCTGGCAGTCACTGCTGCGTTTGAAGAAAGCCGGAAAGCTGAACGAAGTTCAAACCGCATACTGGACCATCCCGCAGCCAACCGAAGAGCTCTACCACACGGCTGCGGATCCATGGGAGCTCAAGAATCTTGCGAGTGATCCCGATCAACAAGATCGGCTGAACCGGATGAGGCAGGCCACGCTCGACAAAATGCTCGAGATTCGTGACACCGGAATCGTACCCGAATCGATGTACACGAAAATCTCCTCCAATGGCACCGTGTTCGATTACGTTCAGTCAGAGGATTTTCCATATGAGGAAGTGCTCGACGTCGCGTTGGCAGTTGCCGATGGTGGGAAGGGCATCACCCAAACGCTTCGCAATGCGATGAAGCACGAGCATCCTGTGATCCGCTATTGGGGTGCGACGGGCTGCACAATCCAGAGCCAAGAAGCCTCAAAACTGAAGCGATTGTTGGGCAAGCTACTGGATGACGAGTCTGAGACAGTTCAATTGGCGGCGACAGAGGCTTTGTACACTTTGGGTGAAAAGGAATCGGGCTTCGAAAACCTGGTCCGTATCCTAGAATCGACGGCCGACCCGGTCGTTTCACTCGAAGCCCTCAATCGCACACAATCGCTGGGCGTGATGAATGATGTACCGAAAGACGTTTGGGAGAAGGCGACAAAAATCGGTGGCTACTCACAGCGAATGAAGCAAGACCCGAAAGATCCGAATTTACAACCCTGATTCGGCTCATGCCCAAGAAGCGTTTTCTCGCTCTCGGCGATTCCTACACGATTGGAGTCTCGGTCGCCGAGTCACAGCGGTGGCCGAATCAGCTTGTCGCCCGCTTGCGAGCCGACGGTGTAGACATCGGGGAACCGAGGTTTATCGCTAAGAACGGCTGGACGACGGGTCACCTGCTGGAGGCTCTCGACGCTGAGAAACCTGAGTCCGCATTTGATGCCGTCTCCCTATTGATCGGCGTCAACAACCAATACGACGGACTTGACGAAGGCGAGTTCGCCGAAGAGCTCGAGACGCTGATAGAGCTCGCATGCGGATACACCAACGGCGTGTCGGCAAGGGTGGTTGTCGTGTCGATTCCCGATTGGAGTGTCACGCCGTTTGCTGCAGACCGCGATCGGGCAGCTATTCGCAAGGCGATCGATCAATACAATCGACTCAAGCTTGACACTGCACGTCGACTCGGCTGTCCATTCGTTGATGTTACGACGATCTCTCGACGCGCAACCGAGGACCGCTCCTTGCTTGCCGACGATGGGCTGCATCCCGCCGGATCCATGTACGCGGCTTGGTGTGAAGAGCTTTTGCCTGTGTTTCGAAAGGCATTAGCAGCCGGTCCGAAATAAACATCTACGTGACAGCCGCTCGCTGGCGATACTTCGATTGGTTCCAAGTATTGGACTGAAGCACGTCGACGAATTCTACGGCCGCGCGCCACGTGTCGGTAAAACTGAGATACAGCGGCGCGAACCCGAACCGCATCACATCGGGCTCCCGAAAGTCCCCGATGACGCCGCAATCGATGAGAGCTTGAACGATTTCAAACCCGTGCGGATGTGAGAGGGCCACGTGACCACCACGTTGACTTGGACTTCGAGGCGAGACGAGAGTCGGCGACGCTTCCCTCAAACGCTCTTGAATCACGCGAATGAACAGTTCCGAAAGCGAGATGCTTTTTTCTCGAACTTGATGGATGTCTAAGTCACCCCACAAATCCAGGGCAGCTTCGAGAGCAGCCATTGAGAGAATCGTCGGCGTTCCGCTCAGCAAACGCCTCGCGTTCGCAGCTGGAACGTAGTCAAGAGAAAACTCAAACGGCTTGTCGTGACCGATCCAAGCAGTAATCGGCTGCATGGTTCGAAGCAGATGGCGTTTGGATACAAACATGAACGCGGGAGCTCCGGGACCTCCGTTAAGGTACTTGTAGCCGCAGCCCGCCGCCATGTCCGCTTGGCATTCGTTCAAATTCAGCGGGACCGCTCCGGTGCTGTGCGACAAGTCCCAAATGACGAGTGCACCAACCTCATGAATGCTCTTCGTGACAGACGTCATATCATGCAATCGCGAGGATTTGTAGTCGACATGAGTGAGAAGCACGACCGCAACGTCGTCATGCAATGACGACTCCAATTCTTCCTCGCCCACCAACACAAGCTTCAGTTCGGGATGCAGCTCCACAACACCTTGTGCGACGTAAATGTCCGTTGGGAAATTGCTTTTTTCCATCAAGATCGTCTTTCGATCAGGCCGCAACCGCACTGCCGCGACGAGCAATTTGAACAGATTCACAGAGGTACTATCCGCGACGATCACTTCGTCATGCTCGGCACCCAACAGAGGAGCGAGTTTCGCGCCCAATCGCTGCGGAGCTTCAATCCAT
>JBCCOI010000009.1:0-38778 GCA_039025515.1 Planctomycetota bacterium | reverse complement strand
ATCAGGTTGTGACCGGCCATCGGTTTGTCGACGTACATCGTGTGGCAGCAGGGAGCGTCAAAGCCCGTCAGCCACATGTCGCGGACGATCACAATCTTCAGTTCGTCATCGGGGTCTTTGAATCGCTTTTCGAGTCGCTTCGTCGCTCGCTTTGTGTAGGCGTGCTGTTGCAAGTCGGCTTTGTCCGTGGCCGACGCCGTCATGATGATGCGAATGGCTCCGTCTTCGTGGTTGTAGCCGACTTCCTTGCCTTCGTCGTTCGTGATCTTCCTGCCCGCCCAGTCGGGACGCAGCTTAATGATCTCGGCGAACAGATCGACGCAGATTTGGCGGCTCATGCCGACGAACATCGCCTTGCCGTCGATCGACGCCGTTCGCTTTTCGAAGTGCTCGACCATGTCGGCGGCAATCTGCTGCAGACGCGGTTCGGCTCCGACCAGCTTCGTCAATTCGGCCCAGCGGCCCTTGGTTTTCTCGCGGGCGGCGACGTCTTCTTCGTCCTCGATGATCTCGTCGACGTCCTTGTTCAGCTCGTCGATGTCCGCCCGATTGATGTCGATTTTGACGAGGCGGCTTTCGTAGTAGATCGGAACCGTGGCTCCGTCATCGACCGCGTCCTGAATGTCGTAGATGCTGACGTAGTCGCCGAAGACGCCGCGGGTGTCTTTGTCTTCCTTGTCGATCGGCGTGCCGGTGAAGCCGATGAACGACGCGCCGGGCAAGGCGTCTCGCATGTGTTTGGCGTAGCCGAAGACGTACTTCGCACCGGTGACTTCGCCGGTTTCCTTGTCCTTGATCTGTTTCAGCCGAGCCTTCAAGCCGTATTGGCTGCGGTGGGCTTCGTCGGAGATCACGACGACGTTGCTGCGATCGCACAGCAGCGGGTGTTCGTCCTCGTCGTCCAGCAGCGAGAACTTCTGCACGGTCGTAAAGATGATGCCGCCGGATTCGCGGGAGGCCAGCATCTCGCGGAGTTCTTCACGGTCGCCCGCTTGTTCGGGCGTTTGCTTTAGCAAGTCCTTGGCCATGCAGAACTGTTGGTACAGTTGGCCGTCCAGTTCATTGCGGTCGGTGACCACGACCAGCGTCGGGTTCTTCATTGCCGGTTCCTGCAGCAGCTTGCCCGCGTAGCAGCACATGGAAATGCTCTTGCCACTGCCCTGCGTATGCCAGAACACGCCCGCCTTTCGCGAGCCGGGTTGCACCTGACTTGCGAGCCGTTGGGCGCTAGCCCCGGTTTTTTCCTGCTTCGAACTTTCGACCGCGTAATGGCTAAGCTTTTCGCGTGCGGCTCCAACATCCACATCCGTCGCCGCGATCACTGTCTGCCTGACGGCTTCGCGGACACCGTGGAACTGGTGGTAACCGGCGATCTTTTTGATGAGCGAGTCGCCGTCGTCTTCAAACAGGACGAAGTACCGCATGTAATCCAGAAACAGCTCAGGATCGAAGAAGCCGCGAACGACTTTCTCCAACTGGTATTCCAGCAGCGGCCGATCGTCTTCGTTCTTGATCGTATTCCACGGCATGAACCGTTCTTTGTTGGCCGTCAACGAACCGACTCGCGCCGTAATCCCATCGCTGACGACCAGAGCGACGTTGTAGGCCAGCAAGTCGGAGATTTCGTCTTTGTAAGTTTGCAGTTGCGAGTAAGCCTTCCACACATCGGCCGATTCATCCGCCGGGCTCTTCAGCTCGACGACCGCCAGCGGCAATCCATTGACAAACACCACGATGTCGGGCCTGCGAGCCTGCTTGGTTCCCGCCACGCTGAACTGGTTGACGACCAGCAAGTCGTTGCTCGCCGGGTTTTGAAAGTCGATGATCTGAGCGTAAATCGTTTCCTTGCCATCGTCGGTGCTGTATTCGACTTTGACGCCGCCCGTGTAGAGTCGATGCAGTGCCCGGTTGTTTTGTTCCAAGCTGGGATGATCGGGATTGGCGACGACGTGCACGACATCATCGACGGCGGATTGCGGAAGATCAGGATTCAGTCGAGCCACCGCCTCAGCCAAGCGATCCTTCAAGACGACAACTCGGTAGTCATCCCGCTCTGGATCGTCTCCATCGGGTGAGATGTCCACGCCGTTGGCATACTCCCAGCCCGTCTCGCGGAACCAGTCGAGGGACAGCTGTTCGAGTTGGTCTTCGGTAATCATCTGCGGTTTGCGCCTAAACAAGAATCTCCGTGTTTCGGGCCAATTTGGGGCCGGATTCGGCCATTTGGCGGATTGCGCCTAAACAGGATCGCGGAGTAACCCAGCACTCCATGTCCCATTTTTGTCCCGTTTCCGTGCCGCCCGATTCTTCGCCCAATGTCCCATTTCGGGCTGAACGCAGATTGCGTAAACCCTTGTTTTTCAGGGGTTTCCGGCAAGCAGGCAGGAAATGAGACATTCCATGTCCCATTTATGTCCCGTTTCTCGAAGCGAGCCGAATGTCTCATTTCCCCTCCACGTAATGAATGCTGCGGCCAGCTAGAAGTTTTGCTGTCACAGTTAGCGTCGTCTTGGAGAACGGAGGTCAATGTTTTTCGGCGTCACGGCTCCGATTTTGAACGATCATGCGAACATCTCTCTTGAATTATCGTCAAAATGACGAATACTATTGTTAGCTCAGCTACCACGTGTAGAAGGAGTACCGAAGCCGTTCCCAAAAGGAGCGGCTTCAGACGTTTTAGGGTTCATATTCGTCACGCTCCCGTCGCAGTTTCCTTTTGCGATGCTCTTTTTCGGTCGTGTACGCGGTTATCAGTTGCAAGTACTGAAAGCCATCCCTCCTACGCGTTCGTTCGCCAAGCACGACCAACAGGTACTCGTCGTACCAGATCAAGACGTTGGTGTTTGAACCGCGTTGATTCTTCCAGATGTCAATTTCGTCTCGTGAATCCGCACTTTCGATGATTGGGCGAATCCAACTGATGCGTTCGCATCGACGAAAATCGGGAATGCGTTCTTCTTCATCTTTGCCATCAGAGATGCAATGCCAAAAGCCCGCAAACTTGCCATCGCAAATTGGGTCCTTACGACAACGAACCCACTTACCATCGAAACGAGGTTGCGAGTCGATAAAGTCATTTTGAAACAAAGCATAAATGACTTCGACATAGTCTTCCCAATTGCCATCGGAGTCATTGAACGTCGTCAGGTCAGGCAGCCAATCATCTGGGTCCTCTTCAGCGTTGCTCATTTGGCCGACTCCCAAACCAGCAAATTCAGTTTGGGTTCGCGCAGCCAAGTCGTTCGAGTCAGCGACAAACGAGTCCGTTGTTTCAAACGGTTGACGAGAGCGACCTTTCCTGCGTTAGTTTCGAGTCCCCGGTTCGCATACGTGACGATACCCATGATGAGATCGGCAAGCTGCATGACCTTGGATTCATGCGAACGAATTTGTTGAACTCGCTTGATGATGTGTCCGCTACCGTCGTATTTGGCGTTGCGAAGCACCTCTTCGAGCTTACGGCGTTTCTGCTCGCTGCGAGTGTCCTTGATGTCCAGATAGATCGCATATTGCCGCTTGGGTACAACGATCGGTTCCAGCAAAGTGAAACACATCTTGTAGTACCAGTCGTCGTGGGACTGCGCGTACTTGGCGTGATCGAGCTTCGTCTTGTCCGGGATAACGACGCCCCGGAAATGCAAATCGTCGTCATCTAGGAAATAATCGAGGACGGCCTGATAGAAGGCTTCCTTTGCAGGTGAAACCTTCGTCCACTTGATTTCAAACTCTTCCGAAAGTCCGTGCTGTTTCTGAATGTCGCGGATGCGGATACCAATCTCACGTGCCTTGGCTTGCGCACACCAAACCGCGCCCAACATCATGACATCAGCCGAGTCATTTTCGAGGTGGCAGCTTTCATCGAGGTAGACGTTGAATGAATCAGGCAAAGTTCGTCTCCTCGATTCCGTGCAATAGTTCAAAACACAAAGGCACGGAGGACACGGAGTTTTGGTTCTGTGCTTCCTCTGTGATCTCTGTGACTCTGTGTTTCAAAATTGTTTGGGTTGGGATTGTGTGGGGTCTTGAAACGCGGAGGCGCGGAGAGCGCAGAGGTTTTCTGCGGCATGTCTTCTCTGCGAACTCGGCGTCTCTGCGTTTCCAAGTCATCACGCCAAGGCCTCCTCCGCACGCGTCAATGCGGCGGGAACGGGAAGCTCGCCCGAGAGGAGTTGGGGAAGGAGCGTGTCGCGGATTGCAGACAAACGCATGTCTTCTCGATCATTTCTATTAATCGCTTCGATCAATGGCCACACGCGAGCCTCGAATGTCGCATGAATCTCCGGTGTGGCGACTGCTATTTCATGGTCGCGTATTCGCGTCGGCGAGGAATGTTTAACTGTGCTTCCTGACGCCGTTCCAAGTACATGGCTCCGGTAGCGAGACGTGCGAAACGACTCGTGAATAAACGCGACACCAACGGGCGAATCGTCGTTGATAAAAACACGACCGAGACGTTGGTTGTGAAGGTATCGGTGTTTCGATGACTCTGGAACAAATGCGGGATAGCCGAGGGTATCGCCTGCTTTACTCAGGTCAGTCATCGTTACGAGTAGGTCACCGGGGCTGAGGATGTATTCCTTTTCAACAGGGCCTTGATAGTATTTCAGCTTGTCGCCTTTGAATCCGCCTCCAATCGCAAAGTTGCCCGGCGTCAGCAAAACGTCAACTGTTGGCTCTTTGCTGAAGAACTTTCCTTTGAACGCGTAACCATGTTTGATCTCAACATGCTTACCGACTGGTTCGACGCTCCATCCTTCCGGTATTGGTCCGAGTTCGGAGTCTTGGAAGGTGGAGGGGAAAAGGTCGAGAACCTTTGGGTCGTGCGTGGCCAGAGCCTGAGAGCTGGCAGGCATCTGGCCCGCGTTGCCCCTCGCGGCGTTAATCCGCACCGGGTCGAAATCGACGAACCAACTCTTGAAGATCGCCCGCGCAAGAGACTCCAGCGTCGCATTCATCCGACGGTTCAACTCGATCTTGTCGTCCAACGCTCCAAGAATCGACGCGATCGCTCGCTGTTCTTCGACGGGCGGCAGTGGGACGCGCATTTGGCGAAGCGACGACAAAGGCTGCCCAATTCCCGGCGTTCCAACTGTTGAGGCGAAACGAAGTATTTCCTCACGTCCGTAGTAGGAACGAAAGTAGTAGAAGAGAAAGTATGGATCAGCTTTCCCGGTGTCGCACGTGAGTTTCATCAAGCTGGAGGAAAGAACGTAACGCTCAACTCCGTCATCTGGCACAACAGCAACTTCGCCAATCGCGCCACGGTGGGGAAAAACCAAGTCACCAGCGAAGACGTTGCAACCATGCAGCTCATCAGCTTTTTCTTCGGTGATGTAGACGAAATCTCCGTCAAAGGTTTTCGTGTTCGAGATGTTGGTCCCGCGAATGACTGGCACGCCGTCTGGGACATAACAGTCACTCTTCATCTTCGAGCCAAACGGACCGATCGCGATTGCCTTTCCCTCATCCGCTTGAAGGTTGTTGAGGGTTTGCAAGGGCCATTTACTTTCGAGCATCGTTGGCCCCTTCTTGGCGTTCGGGGCCAATGCTCGTTTCAAAACGCGAAGACGCTAAGGCGCGAAGACTTAAAGGGCTTTCTGGCAACTCAAAATCTTTGCGGCTTTGCGACCCTGCGACTCTGCGTTCCCTGTTTCGACTTTCCAAACCGGCGTGACTCATTCCGCGACCTCCGGCAAGGCAAAGCCCAGCTTTTGCATGTTGTCGCGGATCGCCGACTGCAGTTTTTCGGACTCGTGAAATTGAGTGGCTAACTCGCGGGTCAAGCCCTCCATCTTTTCGGCGAAGGGGACGCCGTCGTCTTCCACCTCTTCGGCTCCGACGTAGCGACCGGGCGTGAGCACGTAGCCATGTTCGGCGATCTCGTCCAACGTCGCGCTCTTGCAGAAGCCGGGAATGTCCTCGTAAGCGTCTTTGTCTCGCTTCCACACATGAAAGGTGCTGACGATCTTCACGGTGTCTTCGTCGGTGAAGGCCCTGAGGACTCGGTCCACCATGTAGCCCAGCTTGCGGGCGTCGATGAAGAGCACTTCGCCCGTCCGGTCGCGGAAGGCGGCGGCTCCTCGGCCTCGCTTCTGTTTCGTTTTCGTCAGGAACCAGATGCAGGCCGGTATCTGCGTGTTGGTAAAGAGCTGGCCGGGCAAGGCGACCATGCATTCGACTAGGTCCGCTTTGACGATCGTCTCGCGTATCTCGCCTTCGCCCTTGGTGTTACTGCTCATCGAGCCATTGGCCAGCAGCAGGGCCATCGAGCCTTTGGGGGCAAGGTGATACAGCATGTGCTGCAGCCAGCCAAAGTTGGCGTTGCCTTTGGGCGGATCGCCATGTTCCCAACGCGGATCGCCTTCCAGTTTGCCGTCCCACCATTCTTTCATGTTGAACGGCGGATTGGCCATCACGTAGTCGGCTCGCAGGTCCGGGTGCAGGTCTTTGGTGAAACTGTTGGCTGGCTCTTTGCCAAAGTTAAAGTCGATCCCGCGGATGGCCATGTTCATCGCGGCCAGTCGCCATGTCGTGGGATTCGATTCCTGTCCGTAGACGGAGACGTCGCCGATCTTGCCGCCGTGCTCTTCGATGAATTTCTCGCTGGAGACAAAGAAGCCGCCGCTGCCCATCGCGGGGTCGTAGACTCGCCCTTTGAACGGTTCGAGCATTTCGACGATCAGGTTGACGATGGATTTGGGCGTGTAGTACTGACCACCCTTTTTGCCTTCGGCGAGTGCGAATTGACCAAGGAAGTACTCGTATACGTGGCCAAGGATGTCTTTGGCGTCGAGGTCTTCGTGCTGGAAGGGGATTTCGGCGATCAGGTTGATCAGGCCGATGAGGCTTTCAGGCGGTAGCTGGAGCTGCGTGTAGTTCTTGTTGAGGACGCCTTTGAGCTTCGGGTTTTCCTTTTCGACTTCGGCCAAGGCGTCGTCGACCAGCTTGCCGATCGAGGTGATTTTGTAAGTGGTTTTCTTGCCGTTAACGATCTCGATTTCGGTACCGGATGCGAGCGGTGCGCTCTCCTGGATCGTCTTCCAGCGGGCGAGCGCGGGGACCCAGAAGACGTTCTCTTCGACGTAATAGTCGCGGACTTCCAGCTCGGCTCGGATTTCCTCGGCGTAGGCTTCGTCGCCGTCGTAGTCGGCTCGATCGAGGTAGTAGTCGTCCTCTTCATCGCGAAGGCGAGATTCGACTTCCTGTTGTCGGATGTCGAAAGCGTCCGAGACGTATTTTAGAAAGATCAGACCAAGGACGGCGTGCTTGTAGACGGCTGCGTCGAGGTTGGCGCGTAGCTTGTCGGCGGCCGTCCAGAGCTTTCGGTCAAGGTTACGCAAGAATCCGTTGCCGTCGTTTTCCGTCACGTTTCATCCCAAATTGCGAGAGCCAATCAACAAGCGGATGATAGCAAGCGTCAATCGCTGGGAGTATTCCACACCAACACGGTAGGGATTCAGTGTCACGGTCGACAGGGTGACAGTTGCCGCGAACTCGCCGGTCGAAAACGTTGACTCGATCTTTTCCGTTCGGTCGTCCATTGGCGAGAATTCGCGAGAAGCCAGTGTTTCGGAATCCCGCGCGGCCGGCACAAGTCCGATTCCGAGGATTCTGGGGTGGAAACGTTTCCACCAAGCCTTCCGGCGCTCGGCATCCGGAAGCGACGTAGCCTGAGGTCGCGCAGGTCTTTTCAATTGGACACGTTTCCAACCAAGAGGCCGTGTTGCTTTTGTTTAGGACGGCGAACGTGCACTACAGCGTTCTCGAATCTCTGTTGAAATACCGTTGGGCAATGACTCTAGGATGTGCACGCGTTCCTTGACCCATGGTCTCCTGCTATGGCTTCTTTCATCCGCAGTCAACGCTAGTGCAGTGGAAACGTTTCCACTGCAGTGTGCTCCAAGCTCCATGAATTGGCGTTGAAAGCCCGTCAGAGAAGACTCAAGCCGTGAAGCAGATAAAGTCCGTCATCGAATCCGCGTGGAAAGCGACGGCTACACAGACAGCGGTCTCGCAGGTGGAACGTTTCCACCTGCGATTGACTGAACGGCTGCGAAGTCTAGATGGTTGTTTCGGACGTTGCGACATGGATCAAATGCCACAAACCCAGGTCGATCCCAGCGCTAGTCGATTTACGAGCTAGGCGCGTGAACGACCATGATCCCGATTGTCCCGTGTGCCAGCTTACCGCACTCGGTAAGCGAGCTTGGTACACTGCAACGGTCAGACAACTCCGTAGGGGACAAGCATGATCGGGAAGAGGACTCCATTGCTAGCGCTTGCATTGGCATTTGTCACGCATGGTTGGGTGGACGCGTCAGATCCTGAACTCCAAGAGGAGTTGCGGGCGCTTGCATGGGTGATTGGTGAGTGGGAATTGAGCTCAGAATCGCACCCCGCCACACCCTTCAATCCAGACTATCCCCATTTCGGAAAATACCTCGCCTATGTCAGCGATCTTCGCGCGATCGTTAAGTTTGACGGTATGAAAGTCGCTCGGTCCAAGGACGGGACGGAGTTGATTGCGTCTTACTCGTACCAAACGGTCGATGAACGAATCCCGTATCCTGGTGTTGTTGAAGAGATTTCCTGTGAATGGATCTCGTGGAACACTGAGAAGAAATGCCTGCAGATCCGCAGCGAAGTGAGTCGACGCCAAAAGGGTCAATTGCTAGAGCCGCCGGCCGAAGAGATCCGCTATTTGGAATTGGATAGTCCCGATCGATGGCTGTGTCCCGATCCGAAGCCAAAAGACTACCGTCCGAAAGTCGAACTTCAGAAGCTTGACGATGCAGAGATAGTCAAAACAGTAGTATGCAAGTATGGGCGGGCAAGTCTAACGCTCGTTCGGAAAAAGGATACCAAAGCAGGCAGTGAAGGTGGTTGAAGTCAGCCGGCTTTCCAGTCTTCGTGGGCTTTCGGATTGGCGATCAGATGCTTCAATTCGGCGTAACTGAGCGAGAAGTCCAGGTAGTCATTGAATTGCGTTAGGAGACGCCCTGGTGGCTCGATTTCGATCACGCGCTTGTGGCGGAGGTGTTGATACCAGGCCAGCGTGCCGGCTCCCCAATCGACAATGACTCTTCCTTCGAGATCAGCGAATTGTTCACACTTGGTGAGTTCGTAATAGCGCTCCGCAAATTCCGTCCAATCCTGGTACGGGCACTCCGGCGGAATGAGTTCCGACGTGAAGAGAGTGTCTGATTCGACCCTGTAGACGCCATGGAAGCGTGCTCTGTTGCTCCCGTCGCCCAGGAAAACGACGATTTGTTCGCAGTCCTTGAAGACAGGCTTGGGTTGGATGCTCTGGTACAGATCGAACCAGCCGGTCTGGATCAGCTCCTTGATGCAGTAACGCGAGTCCTGATGCCGAACGAGCTTCGTCTTCAGGCCAGGATCCAATCCGTACACACGAAGCAGATCGGTGATGCCAAGTTCCGTATTCAGTGTGTTGTGCCCCGATCGTCAGTTCAAAACTCTCCCGTGCGCAATTTATATCACTCTGGTTCAAGGAAGTAGGTCACGCTGTGCGTGACACTATTGTCCCAAACCGTTCGATTGCCGCCGCATCGCGTCCTCCGGTGTCATGCGGAGCATGACCTACTGAACTGCGTCGGCTATAGCTCTTTTTCGGGGCGACTAAGCGCCACCGGGAAGGTCCGGCGAGTCGGCGCCTAGGGCAGGAAGAATGCCATCCAGCATTATCTGTAGGATTCCGACGGTCGTACCAATGGGACAGAGATTGTCAGCAATAGACTGAACCGGTTCGGGGGCACCATCGATGAAACAAGAAATAGCGGGGACGACCAAGCTAATCGCGAACGCAATCGAAACATAAGCGACGATGTTCTCACCAGTCGGGTCTGTGTTGTTAATCGGATCATTTGCGACAAATGAATAGTAATTCCAGCTCCCTCCTTGATCTTGAAGAGGGTCATTCGACAAGAATCTTCCCAGCTCTGGATCGTAGACTCTCGCCCTAAAGTATTGCAGGCTCGTCGAAGCATCTGCTTCACGTCCGAGGAAACCGTAACGGGTCTGAGGATCACTTAGCAGCGATGCACCGTATGCGCTGAACTGTGTGCGAACCATCGCCAAACTGTTATCCAGAAGATCGCGAGCAGAGAGGCTTCGATCAACTAATACCCAGCCGGTAGACTCTCTCGCCTGCAACCGCAAAAGACTATCAGTTCGGTGAGCAAAGAGGTAGCGTGCGATTGGAGTACCGGCCGTATCAATATCGATCCAAACATTCTGAGCATCAAAGATATAGAATTCTTGTTCTTTTGACTGTATCGCTGCTCCGTCAGGATCGAGATTGCGGACGATTCGGCGGGCAAAGACGTCGTAAACGTACTCGACGCTCTGCGTCAACGTGGCTTCTGTTGTGGGGTCTTGGGGATCGCCCGGATCGCTATTCCAGTCGTCGACTCGTACCAAACGATTGCGGTGATCGTAGACTATTGTGCGAACGATGCCGGCTGAGTCGTCTGATCCGTCGGGTAGTATCGGAACTCGCTTGACCTGGTTCCCTTCGTCATCATATTCATAGCGATACTGGCCATCATTTAAGAGCTGATTTGCAAATGCGGTTTGGTAGATCCTCTGATCGTCGCCAAATTCCGATGTGATTCGGTTGCCGTTTGAGCTGTAGGCGTATCTCTCGTCATCCTGAGTGTCGAAGTCGGCGAAGGTAAGTTGCCCGACCAGATCATATCTGTAGTCGATCGTCTGTGCGTACTGCTCGTCCTGGTGAGAGCGTTCTTCCGCGGTCAATAGCCCGTTGAAGTCGTAGTCGTAGTCGTAGCCCGACAGTAGTTCGTCGGTTGCATTGCGGTGGATGAGGTCGTCGCTTCGACCGACTGCATCGTAGGTTCGTTCGGTTCGACCGACGAGTTCGTTTGCGTCGAGGTCGGAATAGCGAAAGACGTCGGATTCACGCCCAGCGGCGTTGTAGAGGAAATCGACTCGCGCGGGATCGACGTCTGGATCTTCGCCGGTCGGCACGTCGGCGTCGTACCACTTTCGAATCGCCAAGCGGTTGCGTGAATCGTATTCGGACTCGACCGTCACGCCTGCGTCATCAAAGGTCTTGATGACGTTGCCTTGAGCGTCGTACTCGTAGTTCAAGATCACACGCGGGACATCGCGGGTTCCGTCCGGATTGTTATCGACGCTGGTGAGACGATTGAGGATGTCGTAGGTGTGCAGGTAGTTGCTGTTCGAGTCACTCGCCGTCAGCATGTTGCCGAGCACGTCGTAAGTGAAGTTGATGTTTTCCACGAGCGTGTTCGGTTCGGTCGCGTGATCAGGTTCGTTGTACCAACGTTCCTCCAGCAACCTGCCGGCATGGTCATAGCTGAATTCACGTCGCCGCGCGTTGCGGTCGATCGTGTGACTCTGGTTGCCTTCCGCGTCGTAACAAGTCAATCGAATATGGTCGGCGGCGGTGTTAGTTTCGCAGGAGGCTCCGCTGGGATCGTCGTAGAGCGGATCCCGCGGGTCGGATGGATCAGCCGGAGAGACCGGAACGATCGGCGCGATGCGCTCGAGCAATTGAGCGTTGCTCAAAGTCTGTAACGTCGCGTCAGCTTCTACCGCGTCGACCCAGTAGAACGGATCACGTTCCTCCACGACTCGGTTCAGTCCGTCGTAGACCCACGTCGTGATATTGCCGACGGGATCTTGCAAGAGGATCCGATTGCCTTGGGCGTCGTAGCGGAACTCAACGACACCGCGAGGCGTGCCTTCGCGGCCTTCGAAACGCTCGGTTGCCGGATTCCACCACGCTTCCGCATCGATCTGGCGGATCAGACGATCGTTCTGGTCGTATTCGTAGTCGGTGATGCGGCTGAATCGGTCGTCGACCGGAGTCGCCGGAGACTCCATCAGGTTGCCGCTTTCGTCAAGCGACTCTGGGCTGACGATGATCTCCCAGTCCAAGAGTTGGTCGTCGTAAAAGCGGCGGACTATCGTCGGCGGATGGTTCGGATCCCCGTCGATGCCACTCTTTTCTTCGAGCACTCGGCCGGCGTTGTCGTAGACGGTTGTTCGCTGTTCGGCGAGCGTTCCATCGGATTCGTAGTAGGCTTCTAGCGTGACTTGGCCGAACTGGTTGTATTCGAAGACTTGATAGGTCCCGTCCGCAAACGTCACCCGCGACGGCGAGCCGCACGGGCACGCGTCGGTGTAGTCGAAGGTCGTCGTGTTACCATTGAAGTCGGTGAATGTTTCGCGGCGGCCTTGGCCATCGTACGTGAAGGACGACGAGTTGCCTTCAGCGTTGACGATCGTCAGCAGATTGCCGCTGGAGTCATAAGTGAACGCCGTGGTCGCTCCTTGAGCGTTCGTGATCGACGAAACCCGGTTGCCGCTGTCGTAAGTGAACTCGGTGACGATCGGTTGTGTGAATGGATCGGACTGGGTACCAACTTCCATGATCCTGGTCACGTTGCCACGTGAGTCGTACTCACGATCCGTGATGAATCCACGGCGGTCGATCATCCGAGTTTCAAGGTCTGGGTTGTTAGGATCCCCGTATTCTCGGAAGGTCACGTTGCCGAAAGGATCGGTTTCTTCGGTAACGTTGCCTCGATCATCGTAGAGCAAGGTGGTTGGGTTGCCATTGGCATCGCGAACAACGCCGATGTTGGCGAGAGTGTCGAAATCCCGATCATCGATTCGATTGCCGGCTGCATCGATGATTCCTTTGAACTCGTAGATTCGGAAATCCGGATGCTTCTCATAGACGGCTGTCATGACCGCGTCGCCTTGCGGATCGAAGGCTTGGTCCAAGAAGTGTGCCGGCTCGTTCCGATACGTGTAGGTCGTGGTTAGACCCAGGAGATCGGTGACGCCGACGAGATCTCCCGCTGCATCGTATTCGTAAACGATTCGATTGTCTGACGGATCGACGACTTCTTTGATCCGGCCACGGTGGTCTCGAATGAACTCGATCGACTCACCGCTCGAGTGGGTGATTCCATCTTCGCTGAAGGTGACCACGTTGCCGTTCAGGTCGGTGATGGTCTCCAATCCGGTGAATTGGTTGTATCGGTAACTGGTGCCTTCTTTGGTCGTCAGCGTGTAGACATCGGGGTTGATGCCCTGCGCGAGAGCACCGATCAACCCACCTCGGGCAACCGTGGGATTGTCAATCGTGAGCGTATCGTAAACCCCCGGGTCTGGAACGAATTCCGCACGATAGATCCCACCGAAAAAACTGAACGAGACGAGACGCTCCTCGTAGGTGAAACCGATTCGCTGACCCGCTGGATTGTTCAAGTAGATCTTGGATCGCCCCGGGACCAGCTTGTCCGTGCCACCATTGAGGGCGCCACCGATGCTGAGGCCGATGGTTTCTAAGATGCGTGGATCTTGGACACCCAGGTTCCAGCCGTGGCCAAAATCACCTTCATCCGGAGCATTGTCGGTGTCGTAGACGCGGGTGACTTCGATCGGAATCCCGTTGAGCGGTAGACTCAAGTCCGTCAGTTCGATCCGGAAGTTTGCGACCTGCACATTTCCTTCGACGAAGACCATCGTCGGTTCCACCCACCCGGCCGCGTTGATGTCGTAGGCAACGATGGCGAGCGCGTAGGCGTCGTTGGAGAGTGCGGCGGGATCAAAGACGGCAATCTCGCCGTCAACGACCGGTTCAGTCGATTCATGGAAGATCGTCCAGTCAGGGTCGTCGAGATCGATCGAGGTGATCGAGACGCGATCCGCACGGGCGTAGAGTGCTTGGTAGTACCACAGGTTGTCTTCCGGATCTTGCACGGTTCCTATGATCGGGACCGCCGTCGTGATCGTCGCCCCGATGATGGGACTTGTGATCTCGACAATAGGCGGCTGAGTGTCGGTCGGATCGGTCACCCCGGGGTGGGTCGGGAGGTCCGGATCACCGATGACCGGCCGGTTCGTGTTCGCCGGATCAACGACGGTCACGGTCGCGAGAGCGGTACCCTGCAATCCTGCTGCGTCGGTGGCGATCGCTTCAAGGGAAACGCTACCGGTTGTCGAAGCCGTGAGCACGGCCGTGAAATCCGCGTCCAGCGTGACGGGCATTCCATCGACGAGCAGCTCGATGTCGGTGACACCCACGTTATCGGTGGCAAAGAGTTCCACCGTGTAGCTGGAGTCGACGTCGATTTGTCCATCGCCGAAGAAACTCTCGTTGGCTGTCTTCACCAAGATGGAGACCGACGGCGCCTGCGTGTCCGCCTCCACAGTAATCGTCCATGTGTCCGAGTCCGTCTGGCCGCGATCATCGGCGACCGTGACCGTGACTTCCACCGAATCGGCCGTCGTCGCCGACGTGTCCCAAAGGATGCGTCCATTGGCGTCGATGGTCATCCCATCGGGCGCGTTCGCCTCGTGAGACCACGTGAGCGGATCATTCTCGGGGTCGGTTGCAGAAGCGGTGTAGCGATAAGTGCTTCCTCGTGTAACCGTCTCGATAGGTGTCGAGGTGATTTGTGGAGCCTGGTTTTCCGCCACTGCGAGGGCATAACCCTGAGAAGACACGGCGTCGTGCTGGTCGGTCGCCGTCACGATGATCAACGGCACGCCAACATCTTCGAGCGTCGGTGTCCAAGTGATCAAGCCACCGGTGATCTCCATTCCATCGGGCACCGCGGCACCGAAACCGTAGGTGAGATCGTCTCCATCGGGATCAATGGCGCTGACTTGATACTGATAGAGTGCGTCAACCTCGGCGGAGTACACCGGTGTGGAACGGAAGATGGGGGCACGATTTCCATTCTTGGGACCATCTGGGTCGCTCGGGTCCGCGGGAGCGTCCGAGTCGCTCACGACGACGGTGTAGCTCTGGGAGCCGACATTGAGTCCATCGCTGACCTCGATCACGATGCTGTGGCTGCCGAGCTGGGTGTTGGTCGGCGTCCAGCGAATCAAACCGGTCTGTGGGTCGATCGACAGGTTGTCCGGTGCCGTCGAGACCGACCAGGTCAGCGGATCGTTTTCAAAATCGTCTGCCCGGACGGGATAGATGTAAGTCCGATCGGTGAGTGCGACGGTGGGCGGAACCGACAGGATGGCGGGCGCAAGATTGCTACATCCGACATGGATCGAATAACGCTGGGTGAATGACCCTAGGAAGGGATCGGTCGCCGTCACCGCAACGAAGTGCTCACCGATCTGTTGATCATCGGGAGTCCAACGGATCTTTCCGCTTCGCGAGTCGATCGACATCCCGCGAGGTGCAGCGGCGAGTTCCCAAAAGAGCGAGTCGCCATCCGGATCGATGGCAACCGGATCGTAGGCATAGTTCGTGTCGATCACCGCAACGGTGGGTGGCACCGAATCGATGACGGGTGCCGCGTTGTTGTCAACGGATACAACCGATACCGTCAACGACTCGCGAGCTTCTAAGCCACGGCTATCGGTGACCACCACTTCGAAGGTCGACTCCGAAGGAGCATCAACGGGCACACTCCAGGTGATCAAGCCGGAGTCGCTGATCGTCATCCCAGGTTGCTCCCCAGCGAGCGAATACTGAATCGGCTCGCCGTCGGGATCGTACGCCAGGACGGGGTATACCCATTCGGTGCCGTGACGGGCTGATGTGCGGCCACCGAGCTGGATGATCGGCGCGTTGTTCGCGGACGTCGGATCAAGAACGCTAATCGTCCAAGACTGTGAGTCAGTGGCACCGGCCGCATCGGTCACGATGAGTGTTACGTCATGAGTAGTGTCCGTTAATTCTGCGGGGACGTCCCATGCCACGAGGTGATACTGGTCAACGATCATGCCCCCGGAGTTGGTGACTTCGACGAACTCGAGTTGCATCCCTTCTGGATGACCTTCTGCAAGTTCGTAGGAGAGAACGTCGCCGGATGCTACATCGGCATCTTGGGTGCGGACGACGTAGCGGTAGTTCTGACCGGCGATCGCACTTTGAATCGGGGTCGAGGTGATTTCGGGTGCGTTGTTCGGCTCCGTGACCGTGATCGTGAACGACTGGAGGTCCGTTCCGCCATTCGGATCCGAGACTGCCAAGACAACTTGGTGTTCGCCACGCTGGTCTTCCTTCGGGATCCAGACGACGGAACCCAGTGTCGGATGCACCGTCATCCCATCGGGATGGGTCAGAAGCGAATACTGAAGCGGATCGTTCTCAGGGTCCGTTGCTGCGGCATCGTAGCGGTAGAGGTCGAAGAAGGTCACGGAATTCGACGGCTCGGAAAAGAATGCGGGCGAGTTGTTCGTCGATGGCGCAGCTCTCCGATTTCGGAAATTAATATTCTCGATCGTCTCGTTTTCTACGATTTCGACCTGATAACCGAGTGGGATCAGGTGGTCAGGCAAGAAGGCCAGACCCGATGCGACTTGCATGTCGATCACACCGATCGGCGTCGAGGTTGGTCCATCAAGACTGATGTTCAACAGTAGAGTCTCGGAGCCATCAGTAAACAAATCATACGATGTACCCAGAATCTTGCCGTTCTTGTCGACATCAAGGCCGATGATGCTGTGTTCGAGGCTTCCAATTGTCTCTAGCGTGTTGGACGTGGGGTCGTAGGTGCCAAGCAAGAATGGTGACGAGAGTTGACTGAATATCAATCTGCCATCAGGCAGAATAGCGAGCGAGTCGACGTCAGTAAATTCGTCACCAAAGACAGCAACCTCCATCCATTCTGAATTCTCAAGGTCGACAAGAGCGAGACGCTCGGCCTCACCGTCTGGAGCCGTTGAAACGGTCGCATAGACCAAACCCCTGGCGTCATCGAAAGCGAGGCCCTCAATATTGTGTACTCCGTCCAGCAATGCGATTACTGTCGTTGTTCCTGTTACGAGATCGAAACGACTAATGCGATTTCCGTTGTGCGCAATGTATCCTGTAGATGAATCAACAAATTCCAGAGCATCTCCGATCAAAACCGAATTACCGATTGGTGTTGCTGTACCAACGACAGGATCAATCTCAAAGATCTCTCCCGTGGATTCGCTAATCGAAACAAGGCCTTGGGGCTGAGAACTTCCAGGATAGGTCTGAAGCCATCCTTGCTGGACTTCTTCGCGAACGAAATAGGTTCCTTCGCTCAATCCCGTGAATCGAAACATTCCGTTTTCGTCGGTGGTCGTGAATCGCTCACCTACATCGCGGACACCGTTTTCGTTTTGGTCGAGGTAAATGGTCCAGTTCGAGAGCCCACGCGCGTCAATTCCACCACCTACGATTGACGTGGTTACAAGATGGTTGACTTGCTGATAGGTGACGCCGTTGAAATCGGCTGCTTCAAGAACCGCTGAATCAGATCCACTCCATGGCTCTCCAGGAGAGCCGAAAATGGCTGTCGATAAGAAGATGCCGTTTTGCTGGAGGCCATTTGGAACTTCTGCATACGAGGCGGTGGAAGTGAAGAGGTTTTCGGCTAGCACCTGGTAGGGTGAACTGAGGAGTTTTCCTCCCTGTACGAGCTCGTCGTTTGTGACTTGATAAACACCCGTCCAGACTTCGAAGCCGAAGATTTCACTTACCTGATTGACATGTTGTACAACCGCATTGCTACCATCAGAGAGAGCGTCATCAGCTCCTAAGACAATCCCTCCACCTGCAACAGAAAGTTGTGTTGCGATGTTGATCGTTAGGTTGAGTTCGTCCTGTGATGCGTGCGTTCTCCATGCCAAACCATCCATCACCCATTCAGGATGAGCTTGGTTAAACAGCTGCAAAGCTTCTAGGTCTTCTGTTGAAAAGTTCCTGGTCGGATCTGCAGGAACCAGTGAGTTTCCGTAACTCCCGTCGTTCCACACCCAAACCTGGGCAATATCCGGGTACTCATCAAAAGCCGAAGCAATTTCCCCAGGGTTAAGCGAACCGGAAACGACCTCAAATCCATGGTCGATAAGTACCGGCCCGGCACTATTCAATTGGCCATCTCCGGTGAGCAATAGGATCCGGGTATCTTCAGGACGAAAGTTTGCCAACTGAGCAACATTTTCGGATGCGGCCTCGGTTTTCCTGCCTTCGATCGTACCGGATCCTACATGACCGAGCTCAATTGAAAACGACTGCTGGTCAATTCCACCTCTTTGGTCATTAACAACTATCTCGACGGGGTGCGCGAAATTTGTTGCACGCACGAACACGTCATCAAAGAAAACATCCGTCAAGCTTCCACGTGGGCGACTAGCCCTTAACTGCACCTCTACAAACACGGTATTTGGATCGATCTGAATGGTGTTTTCAAGGTGTATCCACTCACCCAGAATTCCGGAACGCAGAGCAGTGAAATCAAGCCGGTTGATTTCAGTTCCTTCGCGGTCACGAAATATGAATGAGACGAACCCATCTTCATCACGAAAGGTAATTACGCTTGCGCCCACTGAGAGCTCGAATCCACCCGCCGCGATCTGCTCGGAGAATCTTGAAAGATCTACAAGTTGCGTCATCTGCTGGTTCGACGCCGAACCAGAACCCGGCCAAAAGTAGTGTCTCCCCTCAATAACGGGAACAGTGGGGTGACGATCCTCGTCAACGACCTCAAAATCACTATCAACCCAGCCGCCCGCGTGCCCCGACTCTAGGCCACCATTCACGACGAGGTTGCGGTTGGCGTTTGACTGAAATCTGGAAGACGGTAATAGCGATAGCTCATCAATTCCGACATAAGACGGACTGCCAGTTACTGAGCTGTATGGAATGAGGATCAAGTTTTGAAGGGCCGATGCGTTTGTTGGCGCGGTGAAAGTGATACGCCGATATTGCCAGCTATCGGTGTCATCAACCGGGGAAAACTCACCGACGATGACGCTGTCCCCCGATAGCCCTTGTGTGTTGGAAAGGGCAATCCGGTATGCCCCGGTGCCGCTTTCAGGTTCGCGAGAGTTCAGGATCACGCTAGCGGAAAAGCTGTACTCCGTGCCGGAAACAAGTGGTTCGGAAAGCGTTTGACCGAACGACTCAGCCAAACTCTCTCCGAGAGATGCCTGTCCCGCAACGAATCGGTTGCCGTCGTAAGCAGAGATATTCCTTCCGTCGTTGTACCAATCGCTGTTCGGAGAACCGTATGAACTATCGTTGCTAAGAATCTCGGCGCCTGTCACATTGCCCACCCGGAACCACTCGGAAGCAAGGACTTCTTGGCCGGTCATCTCTGTCGACGGTATCGCCTCGAAACTCGCGTTGCGAATGAGATTTTCGTTGCGAGAAGTCACGTATTCAATCACGCCCGATTCAGGGTCAATTTCGATTCCTGTTGGTCCTCGTGTGATTGAATAGATGAGGTCATCTCCATCTGGATCGATTGCTTCCGTGTCGTACCGAAAAACGCGCTGGCTGACCGTTGCGTTAACTTTGGAGTAGTCTATGAAATAGCTTTCGTTGTTACCCGAGTTGACAAATCCGCCCTCGATACGAATGTCAAGCACGTTGTCATTTCTGAGAGTTTCGAGCTGGTCGGAGTTTAAGGAAAACGTCAGCAATCCAGTTCCGAATACCCCTTGGTCAAGTGAATCGAAAGCGTCCTCTACTTCGATGCCCTCAAAGAACAAACGATCATCGAGTTCTGGAATTGATGTGTTCCCATCCTGAATTCCTCCAATCGCCAGAGAGAGCTCCAATTCTTCGATCCGATTAAGGCTACCAACGAGCTCCGAAAGGTCGTGTGTCCACTCATTGATTACTTCGCCTTGCGAGCGAAGCCGTCGATCGTGCCGAAGATCGAAATCGGTGAATGAGGGGTCTTGAGGTGATCGGTTATCAAACTCGATGACTGGAACCGGTTCACCAACCGAGTCGGTGCCGAACCCGAAGAAGTCCTCGTCGCCGAGTTGTTGGGTGATCGAGGTATATTCCGTAATCACTTCGGTTGGATCACTAATGATCGTCGGCGGATTGTTCTCCGGGTCGGGGTGGACGCAGACTGTGAATTCCTGAGTGTCGAATCCACCGCGACCATCGGAGACTTGAACCGCCACGGCGTGATGGCCTACATCATCGGTTCCAGGCGACCAACTTAGATGGCCCGCCGTAGTGAGGGTCATGCCAGTTGGTACTGCGAGAAGTTCGTATGTCAGTATGTCATCATCGGCATCTGTTGCTAGAAGTTGGTAGTTGTAAGTATCACCAAATGGTGAGAAGCCATCGCCAGGAACTTGGGCGAGACGGACGTGATCCAGGTCCACACCGAAACCGCCAATACCACCGTCCGTTCTTGTGAATCGAATCGTGGCATCCGAACTTGGGGCGACGAAACGAAGGCCAAAATCAGTCCAAATAACTGAGTTTCGATTTGGGTTCTTACGGACAGAGAAAGTGTCGCTAGCGATTGATAGATCATTGCTTCGAACATCTACAAACATGCTGTAGAGAAAGTTCGGAACTCCGAAGTCTGGATTCCCGGTCAGGCTGAAACGGAGTTCGTATTCAGCGTCTTCAATCAGTTGGGAGAATGACTGTTCGAGTGTTGCGCCGACCCAGTCAAACTCGATATGCTGATTTCCATCGGCCGATCGCCAGATACTTCCGTGAAAGTCAAAGCCAAAACGGCCGCCACCCGAGATGGGACTCCAGCCAGGAATATCGGGAGGGACTTCCTGGAACACTCCACCGGGGACTAGGGGGGTTTCGAAGCTCCCGTTCAGAACGAGGTCTTCCGGTGGTGAGAAATCGAGGACTGCCATTGTCACCGGCGTGCTGGTGATGATCGGAGGGCGATTGGGCGGTGCCTCGATGACTTCGATGGTGAATCGTTGTTCGGCGGTTCCTCCTCGTCCATCGGAAACGGTGACCACCACATCGTGGTAACCGAGGTCATCGACCGTGGGTTGCCAGATGATTCCCGATGTTCCTGGATCGAATTGCATCCCGTCGGGACGGGTGCTCAATGAATACGACAAAGTGTCATCGTCGGGGTCCGTCGCGAGGACGTCGTAGCGATACTCACGATCGGCAGCCGCTTCGATACTTGGCAGTGACTCAATGATCGGGGCTTCATTGAGCGCGCCGTAGAAGACCAACTCGTAATCAAATTGTGTTTTGTCTGGGTTATGAAATCGAATGGTTTTGGGATCGGTTTGATCTCCTGAACCGAGGACTTCACCACTTACTCGATCGCTGAAGTCGTAGAACGGAATGCCGTCCGGTGTTAAGCCATCTGCTCCCACAATTGAAACCGAGGGGCCGTCGACGATCTTCACTCCAACAAGCAGCGGCATATCCGTCTCAAAAGCGCCGTCGTTGCTGGTTGCCAGGTCGACGTGGAGCAACCAGGACTTCTCATGGTACGACGTTCGGCCGTAAACACCCGAAAAGCTGTCGGTGATGTCGGCATAGCGACTGAAGTCAACTTCTGCGTCGACTGCGTCTCGTCCCAATACTAGCAACGATGTCGTCGCGGTTTGTCCAAATTCGTTATGCGCGGTGAATCGATAGTCATTTTTCCCCGTTTCGAGCTCAACAACATGGAAGAAGTGGCCCGACGCATCCAGGACATCCACCGGCCGGCCATTGACTGTCACATGAGTGAGGCTACCACTCACCGCGACGGCGCGACCCGAAAGCACGATGCTCTCACCCGGAATCCCCTGGCCTACGGGCGTCCTTGCGTTCACGAACAACGACGGCGCAGCCGGGTCGGCAACTATTTTCACGACGCGGTTGTTGTTCGCTTGTGTGACGAACAGGTTGTCATTGTCATCGATCGCCATCGAAGACACCGGGATCCCGCTTACGAGTATCTCCGTCTCTCCATCCTCGATCAGCCGATTGCCGTTGACATCGTGATGCCGAAGGATTCGACCATTGTTCCAGAAGACGAGTGCTCCCTGAGAATCAACGACGAGACCATTAATTCGGTGGTCGGACTCGTAGATCGTGGTGACTGTCCCTTCGGGTGTTACCCAATCAATCGATGCTGTCGTTTTTCCAATTCTCGCATTGAGGTTGTTCGCGACGAAGACATTGTCTTCCGCATCAATCGCGATCTCACCAGGTTCCTGGATATTGTTTACATAGAGTGAGACATCACCAGCAGGACTCACTCTGACGAGGCCTCCTCCTCCGCCCCCCAGGCCTCTCGCGGACAGTTCATTGTCCGAGATGATCAGATTTCCTACGCTGTCGATCACGACTGCTTTGGGGTTGGGTACACCGTCGTCGGCCCAGTTGCCCGCAAATGGTTCGATCGTGCTTGAATCCGCGGCAACTCTGAAGATCAAATCCTGATGGTCGTCAGCAGGCGATCCCTCAGCCGATGTGTCAGTGATATAGATGTCGCCAGAAGGATCGACCGCGACATCCGTTGGGGTGATCAGAGGACCGTTGATCGTCCTGACCAAGGTTCCAGAGTTATCATGGATGGTAAGGAATCCATCTCGCTGCGACCCATTTCGTGCGACATTTACCACATACGCGTTGCCGTCGCGATCAACATCGAAACCAAAGGGGACATCAAGTCCTGCCACAATGAACTCTTCGGCGCGATAGCCATCGGCAATAAAGCTACCGACCGGCAATGGTGACAACTCTTCTGGTTCGACCTGGCTCGATTGCGTGGTTGTTTCAGGCTGCACCGGAAAGCTTACATCTAGGCTGACGACGCTTATACCATTTGAGATCGAGGTCAGTTCCGATGAAGCAGCCGGGGGTGCAAACAAGTCGCTGGACACTAGCACTGGTCTCGAGATTCGAGCAGTCGTCGTTTGGTCCGAATCATTATTGATCAGCCGAACAATCAAGTGAGCAGAAGTCCCCGGAACAAGACCGCCCAACCCGACCGTTACCACTTGCCCATCGCTCTCGATCCCTTGGCTACTCGTGCTTTCCAGCGATTCTGTCGCATTGAAATACGCATCGCGGCTCGGCGCGTACGATCCAACAAGGGGATTTCCGTCTTCATCAACCAAAGCCGCCTCAAAGGCATCATTTATGAAATCTGGATCCGCAGTATCTAAGACGATGTCGTATGAAAACTGAATCGCCGACGGTGCATCGGGAACAACGAAACTCTGTTCGAACTTCGTTTCGAATTGATCGCCTTCATGGAGGATCACGCTACAACGATGCGCAATCACAAAGGACTCGCCTGACTCCCGCAACTCGGTCACGGAAGGCACCAATTCTCCGGTGATGCCGTTACGCGCGATATCGTTGATCACAAGCAACGCATCAAGCGGCGTGACCTGGTTTCCGCCATTTACGTCAACAAAGGATGGTGGGTAGTTGTCCGGTGTGGCGCGTGGTAGATCCAAGTCGTCTCCACTGCGTGCTATTTGGTTGATCACCAGCAATGCATCCAATGGCGAAACCACCCCGTCGTCGTTGACGTCATGGCGGTTACAGGCATTCTGCCAGTCCGACGCTAGCAGCAGGCGTTGTTCCAATTGCTCCATTCGGTGTCGTCTTGGCGGGCGACGAGAACGACGAGAGCGAGACCGTTTTCGAGACGAGAAAGACGTCATGATGTGTCGAACGAGAAATGCGGGGGGGATGAAGGCCCGCATTGTTATTGATTCGAGCGTCACCTGCACGCATTTCCACTGCTCTCATGGGAATTTCCGTATCCCAAGCTCCAGGACTTCTCGGCTACTGCCGCATCCAGCACGACGGGCGTGGTAAGTGCCGCCAGAAACAGAGTGCGGCGTTGACATGGGTGGCGACCCACGTGGAGGCCGGAAAGAGGGGCTATAGGAAGTTCGGTGCGACTGCAAATGCGGACGGGCGTGATCGAACCTTGGGTCAAATCCGGGTGGCATGGACCATGGAACACTCTGCGGCCGCAGGCTCATTGAATTGGAAACGTTTCCAAGCTGAGACCTTCTCTTCACGGCGGAAGTTGCGTTACGAACCTCTTCACCAAAGAACCGGAAAGACCTGTCGGTAAGACGGAAAAGACGAACGTAGCGAACCGAGTTCGCGGGCAGGCGAATGGCACGGTGACCCGCGGGGCACCGGAAGCGTCCTACCCGTTTTAGGCTCAGGCAGCGCATGGTGTGGAAACGTATCCACTTGTAACTAACCGGATGGTGGTTATCAGTCTTGTTGGGTCTCCGGAGGTTCTGGTGAGGAGCGGTTCCCGCCCGCCCCATTATATGTTGGCGCTTTTTGCAACCCGATTGGCGGTTCCTTACCACACCGTCATGGTGGAGATCCCGGTATGAGCGTCGGGAAGGAAAGACTCGCTCGACGCGGAGGGCACATGCGAACCGACGGTCCAGGTACCTAACCTCCCTGGAATCCACTTCAGCGAGTTGTGGGTCAAAAACTCAGATGAATTGGGGCCCCCGTGTGAACCTAATCCGAAAGACTCGAGAAGCACGTTTACCCGGGCCTCGGTCCACCCAGGAGCCGTTTCAACGGGGTCACCACACTTGATGCCTCCAACCATCACTACGCCTTGCAACGACGTCACAGGTGGAAACGTTTCCACTCAACACCTTCGGCAGCGGAGACGTCTTCGTGTGTCGAAGGTGCATGGCTTCACCGTCTGCCAGATCGGTGTCGAAGGCATTCGCATTGAGTTGGACACCTAAGAATCATGGCGCACGAGTAACCGTTCCGCGGTGGTCAGCAGTTGATCTCGTTGAGCTCGCGACATCGCAGCCCACAGTTTCAGAAGCGTCGACGTGTCAGGGTCACGAGCACTTGTGCCCACCACGGTGCCCACATCGACGGTTGTGCCTTCGCCCGTGC
Source organism: Planctomycetota bacterium (assembly GCA_039025515.1). GTDB lineage: Bacteria > Planctomycetota > Planctomycetia > Pirellulales > Pirellulaceae > Stieleria. The sequence goes on along the minus strand of JBCCOI010000009.1, from coordinate 14,120 downwards.
CGTGATTATCCCGTGATTTACCGAGCGAAACCGAAGTCGGTGAAGAATCCCTCCGGGTGTATTCTTCGCTCGCTCCCGAGCATCAACGACTCGCAATTTCTTCACGGGGTCCCTGATGTTCGGTGCGTAACCGCAGCGATCGCTGACGACCTGGGCATTACGACAAAGACGGTTGAGAACCATCGAAGGATTATCATAAACGAGCTAGGACTTAAACGACCAATTGAAATCGTCCGGTTGCTTGTGACGTTTGAAGAACGTGGCTTCACCAGTTTCGTCGACGAGGGATTTAGCTGACCGCGAATTGGTCGACCATTCCTTACCGGTTTAAGAAGTCCAAACGCCCGCTTCCTTGAGTTGTACGGTGACTTTGGACGACCAGTCTTTGTTGGCAGCCGGCGAAGCGGGGCTGGGATGAAGGATGCGATGAATCTGAATGTCAAAACTCTGCTGATCGCGAACGCGTTTGAGGCACTTCTCTGCATAGACTCCAACGCCCACCGCATGTTTGGGTGTGAGTGCTCCAAGCACACTCGCTAAGTGAAAGTCGCAAGCCTCATCCAAGACCCGACGTTCCTCGGCTAAGAGCTTGTCGGGTGTACGGTTCCTGGCAGATTCTTCCATGAACACGAGCGGACAATAGTTTAAGACAAAGTGATCGCGGAAGAACGCCGACGGCTCTTCGAACCTCTCAGCAAACAGCCCCCAAAGTCGACGCCCGCTCACTTCGCTTTTCGAACAGTCGAATCCTTCGATCGGTCGTTTCGGATGCTCTTTCGCCGGCTTGCCGATCGACTCGTGAATCCCCAACCAATCACGCACGGCAGCAATTTCACCGAAGGGAACGCCCGTCTGGGCCATGCCCCAAGGACCCGGGTTCATTCCCAGGAAGATCACACTCGGCGAGTCGGACGCCAACTGCAAGTAACGTCGATGTGATTCCCATGCGTATTGAAGTGGGTTGTAGACGTGGGTGACGGGCAACTGGAACTCGATGCGATCAACCGATCGAGATAGCCGCTCTGCGGCATCGATAAGTTTCGTGATGACGTTTGGCGACTTCTTGGGCATGGCAACGGATGGAGAAAAGGGATCGTTGGAATAGGACGTGCCAACGACTCAAACGGCAAAGTACTCTTCAATGGCCTCGCGGACGACTTCATGATCGGGGACGTCCCCCGTGATTTGCTGGACGATCCATTCCAGCGTCCCGATCCGGATCGCGTCGCTATCGATGACGTGGTAACCGATTTCTCGGAGACGATGGAGCCGGCCCGGCGACTGTGCAAAGTCGATGACCAGTTTATTGCCCGTGGCTTCAGGCCAATGCTCGGTTTCCACGGGTTCACTCAGTCCGGCGCCGGAGACGGCAATTAGATCCGCCTCATCGAGAGCAGCCTCAGAGGCCCAAGCAATGGGTGACTTCGCTTCGGCGAAGTTGGCGTCTTTCGGAAACCGCTCATCCGGTTCACCAATCCAAAGCACATTCGTTTGCCCGAGCTCGGATGCGTTTTCGACGCCAACCGCTGCATCCTGAACGTCAGCGATACCGGACGCAGCCGTAAACACGTTGCCAATTTCTGACCGAAGCCAACGTGATGCAACAGACTCAAGCTGCCATTTTTCCGGCTGATCTCCGGTGCGGTACAAGAAATCCGCAGTGTAATAATCTGAAGAGTGATCAACGGCTGACTTCAATGAATGATCCAGCAACATTGCTCGCATCCCAAGAGCACGAGCGCCCTCGATGGCTGTCTCGAGTTGAACCGGGTCGACTTCGCAAGAGATCACACGCCATGAGATGGCCAACGACTCGAAAGCTTTCTCGAGTGCGAACTGACTCGGGTTTCCAGCGATCGGGTTCCCAACAACCAACAGTACGGGTTCAACGATTCCATCCATCACGCTTTCCTCCGCAGCCCCAACCTCAGCCGCCGATGGAATACATCGGTCTTTCAGGCGGCGCGAATGACTCCGCTCGATTGATACCATGCCCCGCCGACTTTGCGTTAACCGAGTCTTCGAACTGCTGCAAAATCAAATCGTCATCTGCTCCGGACCGCAAGAGGTGTCGAATGGGAGTTTCATCGTGAGAGAAGAGACAATTGCGAATGGCGCCGTCAGACGTGAGGCGTATGCGATCACAGTTTCCGCAAAACGCGTTTGAAACCGACTCAATGATGCCGACCCTTTGGTTTCCCGGAAGAACGTAATCCGTCGCCGGTTGAGAGGGATTCGGCGGGCGAACTCTCCGCAACGGACCGAACTCCCGCTCGATAATCACGCGCAACGTTTGACCATCTAGCATCCGAGACCGATTCCACGCGCGATCGGTATCTAATGGCATGAACTCGATGAACCGAATCTGCACGTCACGTTCATTGGCAAACTGGATCAGTGACACAACTTCGGCTTCGGTGACACCCCTTAACGCAGTCGTGTTCAGCTTGATCTGCTCAAAACCCTGGGAGATTGCGGCATCAATTCCCCGAATGACTTTCGACACCCCCTGTCTTCGACTCACTCTCTGGTAGGTCGCTTCGTGAACAGTATCCAGGCTGATGTTCAAACGGCGAAGTCCCGCGTCCTTCAGGGGTTCGGCGAAGCGTTCCAGAAGGACTCCGTTGGTCGTGAGCGATAGGTCCTCGAGACCGGGTATCGCCGCCAACATCTCTACCAATCGAGTGACCTCTTTTCGGACCAGGGGTTCGCCGCCTGTGAGCCGGACATCTCGAAATCCGAAACGCTGCACAAGCAGGCGTACCAGCCGAGTAATCTCCTCGAACGTCAGCAGCGTCTCACGATCGGCGAACAGTGCTCCTTCTTCGGGCATGCAATAAGTGCACCGCAGATTGCAACGATCGGTGACGCTCACCCGTAGGCTGCGATGTCGCCGCCCGAATCGGTCGACCAACGGCTTTGGATCAAAAGCCTGTGTCTGCGTCATCTACCAAACCAGTGGGAGACGCTTGTCTTCGGGAGACATTTTACCGGACGGCCGAACCCCGCTTCCTTCTTTCTTCCCAACAAGTCGATCACCTAAGTCTTCTCGGTATCTTTCCGCAGCCGCTTCAAGTTCAGAAACGACTTCGGAGAACTTCGCTGAAACATCTTGCGTTTCCCCGATGTCGTTGTCCAGGTCATAAAGAGCCCTTTTCGCCTGGGCCGATTTGTAGGCAACCGGTAATCCGCCGACGCCTCCCGGATGACCGTTCAATGTCCTGTATTGGTGGGGAAAGACCAATTTGAACCTCTCGTTTCTAACGGCTCTCAATCCGCCACCGTAATAACACGCGAAGGCTTGATGGGGAGTCATTGCGTCCTGCTCTCCGAAGAGCAAGGGTCGAATGTCGTGCCCATCGATTTTTTGCTGAGGCAATTCGGCGTCAATCAACGCCGCGATGGTCGGCAGCAAGTCAATGGTGCTCGCGAAGGTGTCGCACGTTGTGCCGGCGGGGATCTTTCCTTTCCACCACATCAACGTCGGCTCACGGTAGCCTCCCTCAAACATGGTTCCTTTACCCTCACGCAGTGGCGTCGCCTTACCGGCATGCGCGCCGTAGGAAAGCCATGGGCCGTTGTCACTTGTGAAAACGACCAGTGTGTTGTGTTCCACGCCGATATCCTCGATCGCATCCATGATTTGACCAACCGACCAATCAATCTCCATCACCACATCGCCGAACAGACCGCGGCGACTCTTTCCACGAAATTTCTCCGACACGAAAAGCGGAACGTGAACCATCGGATGAGGGACGTAAAGAAAAAACGGCTGGCCCGGGTCGCGTTTGATGAAGTCGACGGCACGCCGAGTGAACTCGGTGGTCATCTGCTTCTGATCCTCCGGCTGAACGCTGTCATTGACCACGCGAGTTCCTTCGATCATCGGCAGCTCTGCCCACGGAATTTTCGCATCGGGATCCTTCTGCCGCTTGGCCACCGACGCCGGATGAAGCGGCCACATATCGTTGCTGTAGGGAATGCCGTAGTACTCGTCGAAACCGTGCGACGTGGGTAGGAATTTGGGGTGATGTCCGAGGTGCCACTTCCCGTAAATCGCAGTACGGTAACCCTTTGACTTGCAAATCTCTGCGATGGTCGTTTCGTTCTCGTGGATGCCAATCTCTGACTTCGGTCCGAGCGCACCGGAGATCCCGATTCTTTGGTGATAGCATCCGGTGAGGAGTGCCGACCGGGAGGCGCTGCAGACCGCCGATGAGACCACGAAGTCCGTAAACTTTCTCCCCTCCGCCGCCATGCGATTGAGGTTTGGAGTCGCGTATCCAGAAGCCCCAAACGGATTGATGTCCGCGTAGCCCATATCGTCCATAAAAATGATGACAACATTTGGCGGACGATCTTCGCCACGGGCGACCGGGAGCGTGGCGACAAAAAACGCGAGCAAACATCCGACCGAGATGCAGATGCGAACAAAAATTCTGCGTTGAGGCATTGATTTCATTGAGAAGATCGTAAAGCTGTCCGGTTAGAAGAACGGATGCTCAAGCGATGAGGCTTGGGGCGAGGTGGCAGGTTTGGACGCGGCAAGGCGTCAATCGCGTGAAGTCCAAGCCAACATTATACAAGGATTTGTGCGATGGCTTCGGTTCCGACCAAGTCTGCGCCCGAGATCGACGAGTTGCTGACTCATCAATTCGGGCTGGATTCCTTTCGTCCCGGCCAGCAGGCTGCAATCGAACGCTTACTCGATGGCCAAAATGTTGCCGCCGTATTCCCGACCGGCGGCGGGAAAAGCCTGTGCTATCAGCTCACCAGCCAGTTGCTGCCGGGAACGACCGTCGTGGTCTCACCGCTCATCGCGCTGATGAAAGATCAATGCGATGCCCTGGCGACTCGGGGAATCCGCGCGGCCCGTCTGGATTCAACGTTGACCGACCAGGAGTTTCGCGACGCGATGAACGGGATCCGAGACGGATCGATCAAAATCGTCTACGTCGCACCCGAGCGATTCTTCAATGAACGGTTCCTTGCGGCGGTGGGTAATCTGCGTATTTCTTTGTTCGCAATCGATGAAGCTCACTGCATCAGCCAGTGGGGACACAACTTCCGCCCCGACTATTTGAAACTAGCCGAACTCGGACGTCGCCTCGGTGTCGAGAGAGTTCTGGCGCTCACCGCGACCGCCACACCCTCCGTTCTCGATGATATCTGCGGCGCCTTCGAGATCGATCCGGAGAACGCGATCCGAACGCCGTTTCACCGACCCAATCTGCATCTCAGAACATTGCTCGTCAACGAAGCGAATCAGTACGAAACACTGCTCGGTTATCTGCAAGACCGACCAAGGGGCGCCACCCTCATCTACGTCTCACGCCAGAAGACGGCCGAACTGATTGCATCCAAGCTCGGCAACGACGGACTCATCGCGTTCGCTTATCACGCGGGCATGCCCGATGAAGAACGTAGCCGTATCCAACAAGAGTTTCTTTCTCAACCGGATACCATCATTGTCGCAACGATCGCGTTTGGGATGGGAATCGATAAACCTGACATTCGGTTCGTGTACCACTACAACCCGCCACAATCGATTGAGGCATACGCACAGGAGATCGGTCGTGCGGGACGCGACGGCAAAGACTCCATCTGCGAAATGCTGCTCCGTCCTGAAGACCGAATCGTTCTCGAAAACTTTGCCTACGGTGACAGCCCAAACCGGCAAGGCGTCGGGCACCTCATTGATTTTTGCTGTGGGCAACCTGACGAGTTTTTCCTGTCCCACTACAAGTTGTCATTCGAAACGGACATACGCCTTTTGGTGGTGCGAACGTTGCTGACGTATTTGGAACTCGACGGATATGTCGAAGCAACCGGGCCACGCTATGACACCTACAAGATCCACCCGCTAGTGACCTCCCGCGCGATCCTCGCCAACTTTGAAGGCGAGCGCAAGCAGTTCTTATCAAATCTTCTCGGCCAACTAACCAAAGGAAGGAAGTGGTTTACACTCAACGTCACGGCCGCCTCCAAAGCCATGGACGAACCGAGGGAACGACTTGTCAAAGCCATCAACTTCATGGAGACGCAGGGATGGATCGAGGTCAACGTCAGTGACCTGATGCATGGATATCGATGGAAACGCCCGATCGCTCAGCCCAAAGTACTCGCCGACGAGTATCACACGCGTCTCGCGGAGCGCGAAGCCGCACAAATCGCTCGCATCGACGAAGTGATCGCAATGGCAACCTCGCAAGAATGTCAATCACGTTTGCTCGCAGAGCACTTCGGCGAAACTCTCTCATCCGACTGCGGCGCGTGCTCAGCATGCCGCCAAGAAACGGCTTCGATCGATCCTCCAGAATCACGGCCCATTGGTGACGCCGCGCGGCGATCGCTGGCGAATGCCTGTCAGCAGTACCCGGATCACTTCACCGATGTTCGGCAGAAAGCCAGATTTTTGTGTGGACTTTCCTCGCCAAAACTGGTGCGGGCGAGACTCACACGGCACGACGCGTTCGGAGTGTGCGAACAAATTCCGTACGCTGATGTTTTGCAACAACTCAAGATGTTAACCTAATGCGGCGTCGAACGCGTAAGGAACGGCCAATCAATTTTTGGCTTGAACGCGTAAGGTGACGCGTCCAGAGGTTAGGGGGATTCGTCGCCTCATCCACTACCGACCGCGCCACTTAGACATTGGCCGTTCCTATACTAAGCCCTCGTCCCCGCACCATCGTCAGCAGCATGCCGCAGTTTCACGTCAAGCGTTCGATACAAATCGACGCCGATCCAGACCTCGTTTTCAATACCATCGCAGACTTCAAGACTTGGCCTGAATGGTCCCCGTGGCTATTGGCAGAGCGTGAAGCGAAGCTTGAGTTCTCGGATGCTCCTGCCGAAGCGAACGGTTGGTATAGCTGGGACGGAGAGGTCGTCGGTGCTGGCAAGATGCAGCATGTGGAACTGTCGCCCCCCGATGGAAACTCTGGCTTCATCCGCGACCAACTCAACTTCCTTCGTCCTTGGAAGAGTGAGGCACAAATACGGATGAACATCGCGAAGACTGACGACTCGAAAACAGAACTCACCTGGTCGATGGATTCGGCGGTTCCTTTCTTCCTCTTTTTCATGAAGTCGATGCTGACTGCAATGATCGGCATGGATTATGACCGTGGACTGCGGATGCTGAAGGAGCACATCGAATCTGGGACGATCCATTCCGAAACCTCCGTCGACGGAGAGTCACAGTTCGACGGAGTGACGATCGTGGGACTGTCCGAGACTTGCTCACTGGATGACGTCGGCCCTTCAATGCAAAAGCTGATGGAATCCGTGAAGGAAAAACTTGGCGACGAATGTGCCAAAGATCAGCAGTGGGTTTCGCTCTATCACAAACTGAATTTCAAGACTCGTGAGATGCAGTTCACGACGGGTGTTTATGTGGAGGCCGATTCGAAAACGCCGACTGGACTGGTCCGCAAGAACGTTCCTGCAACGCGTACATTTCAAGTTTCTCATCGCGGGACGTACCAGCACCTCGGGAATGCATGGTTTGCAGCCCACCAACATCTCCAAGCAAAGAAGCTGAAGGCGAATCGAAAGCTGCCGGGTGTCGAAGTTTACACCGGCAGCATGGACGGTCCCGCCGAAGACCGGGTAACAGAAATTCACATCCCACTCAAGGGATGAGCGAGCCACGAATCACGCTACTTCTTTATCCTCTAACGCACCTATGAGCGCACCGGGATTCAGCGGTTTTGGAAACCACTGATCCACGCCGTTTGCGTTGCCGATTGGGACGCCGTATTCCTCTGGCGAGCAACCACTGACGGCAAAGATGGTGTTGTTCTGGAACGCAGCAGTCGCACGCAGTTGCTTGACCGTCTCGCTCCCGTCACAAACGGGCATTTGCATGTCGACAAGGAAAGCAACCGGTTGTACTCCCGTTGCCTCCATTGCCCGGATCGCACTTCTGCCATCTCGGAAGCCTTCCACCTGAAAGCCGCGCATCCGCAGAAATCCCGCAAGCAACTCGCGCTCGTTGTCGTCGTCTTCTACGAGAACGATGAGAGATGGGCTAGTGGGATCCGCCGATCGAGCGTTCACCACCTTGGGAGCCGAGAACCAGCGGTTGGCATCCAAACGCCCGAGGGCATCCTGCAACTCAAGAAACATCGACTCAGCTTCTTGGTGAAGCCCTTTGTCATTCAATTCTCGAAACAGATGGATCCCCAAGCTGATGTGGTGAAGTTCGTTACGGATCGAATGCCGAACTTTCCTGGGAAGTGAAAGAATCTGCTGGCTGACCGGCAGTGGCTGTTCGTCCTGCTCTTCTTCGCCTCGCCGGATACGGACTTCATTCGGTGCGTCGACACCTATCCGAGCCTGACCGGAACGAATTCGGAGAAAGTGAAGTGTGATTCCGAGATCTGGAAAAGTCACACGATCGTTCGGACGCCTGGTAAGAACTAACATCCGCTTTGCCCCATTTGAGATAGTCTACGTTCGACTGACGACTTGAGTGTGTCGCTACTGCGCGGCCGCGTCAATCGATAAAGCACTGATCTGATCCGAATTTAACCCTTCATTCGGAGGGATTTTGCTTACACCTCGCGTTTGGTGGAAATTTCTCTCACAGAAAGCTCATCATTGTGGGATTGCATGCATCTCGAAATCTGAGAAACCAACTCGTCGGGGTCCACCGGCTTGACGAGATGCAGATTGAATCCGGAATCGAGCGCTTTCTTACGGTCGTCTGCTCTTCCGTAACCGGTTACGGCAATCAAAACGACTTCGTTGTGCTGGGGGTCCATCCGAACGCGTCTTGCAAACTCGTATCCGTCCACATCGGGCAAGCCGATATCGACGATTGCAACTTGAGGCGGGCTATCGCGAAGGATGGCCAAACCCTTTTGGCCAGTTGCCGCAGAATCGACATGAAATCCACGAAGCTGCAAAGTTCGAGCGAGCATTCGGCGGATCCCGTCGTTGTCCTCCACCAGCAGAATCGACCATCTCCCAGGGTCCGCTTCTCCGCTCTTTATCTTGGCTTTGGGACGTTTGTCGGTCAGCGGTAAGCGTACGATAAACTCGCTGCCACACCCAGGCCCCGCACTGTGAGCTTCGGCCGTTCCGCCGTGTGCCATTGCGATTGCTCGGACGAGAGGCAAACCGAGCCCCATTCCACCCTGCGTTCGATCGATCGTTTGGTCGGCCTGAACGAAGGGCTCAAAGATCTTTGGCTGTAGCTCGGCCGAGATACCTTGCCCTTCATCACGGACAGAGATCACAGCGTTTCCGTCATCAATGCTCACGCTGTACCAGATCGTGGAGTGTGATCCGCTGTATTTGCACGCGTTGACCAACAGGTTGACTTGGGCTTGCTGCAAGCGGCTTCGATCGCCATCAACAAAAACCGGATGATCGACACAGTTGACTTGCAGAGATTGGTTGGCCGCCGCGATCTTGTGCTGCACACAGTCGATCACGTCGTTGACCAAATCATTCAGGTCGAGAGGCTCGCTCTGCAGGATGAGTTTGCCATTGGTGAAACGGGAGACCTCAAGCAAGTCGTCCAGTAGGTGAGAAATGTGACGCAACTGATTTTCGATGACGTCACGTGCTTCCTCTTCGGTGTCGGCATCGATCTTCTCAGATCGTAACAAACTATTGGCGTTGAGAATGGCGGCAAAAGGATTTCTCAGCTCATGGGACAACGTTCCCAAAAACTGATCACGCTGAAGGACTGCTTGCCTAATCTTCTCTGACGCAATCTTCTGTTTGGTGATGTCCCTCGCGATGATGGAAGCACCATCAATTTCATCATTGTGGTTTCGGATCGGCGAAATCGTCAGTGCGACATGTACGGTGCTGCCGTCCTTCCGTCTGCGGACAGTTTCAATCCGATCGACGACGCGAACTTGCTGAATTCGAGTCAGATAGTCGGCCGCATTGACCATATGCTCATCGGGTGCAAGCATCGACTCGTTGTTTCCGAGGATCTCGCTGGCCTCGTAACCAAACAATTTGACGGCACCGTTGTTCCATGTGCGGATCCTGCCGTCGAGTCCGACGCGAATGATTGCATCGTCGGAATGCTCGACAATTTCGCTCAATTCGAGCAACCTGGCCTGCGCCACCTTCAAAGAAGTGATCTCGACCATCGTCAGAATCACGCCATCGATTCCGTTCGGAGCCACGTACGGTCGAATCCTGAGGAAGTGCCAAACACCCTTATCATCGGAAACCTCAGCTTCGGTGGGTCGACCGTTCTCGATCACACTCTGAATTTGATCGTCGAGCTTGTCGTATCTCAATCGATTCGAAAAATCGTTGAAACGTCGACCGACATCCTGCGGGATGAGATTGAAGATCGTCGCGACACCCGGCGTGAAACGCCGAATATTCAAATCGAGATCTAGAAAGAGGGTGTGGACATCAATGCTGTTGAGCAAATTGTCCATGTCATTGGTGAGTTCCACCAATTCACTGATCTTGCGTTGGTGCTCCGTATTGACGGTGTAGAGTTCTTCGTTGACGCTATGAAGCTCTTCGTTGGTCGATTGCAGCTCTTCGTTGGATGCCGTGAGTTCCTCGTTGGTCGACTGGAGCTCCTCGTTGGTCGATTGCAACTCTTCGATCGTCGATTGCAAATTCGCTTTGGTTTCTTCGAGTTCGCGTTCGATCAGTTCCAGCTCGATGCTGTTGCCTTCATTCGAACGCTCCAGGGCCTCTGCGGTGACCGCATCGGCCGGCTTTTCGTTACTGAATTGAATCAGTATGTGGCTCTCGGGATCCTCGCTTTCGAATCGCCAGACGGACACATCGAGTGAGACACTCGTTCCATCGATATCGGCAATGACATCCGCACAGGAGACAGCCGGACTTCCGCCGTCCAGCTGACGAAGAGCCGGTGCAATGACCGACTTGAGGCTGGGGTTGAGGAGCAGCAAGGCATCCGTCGTCGGTCGGCCTGCCGAGAATCTCAGAAAACGACTTGCGCCGGGGAAGGTATGGACGATCTGCCTGTTGCAGTCGATCAAAATGGAAGGCGGCACGAACTGGTCGAGCAGGCGGTCGTATGTCTTCATCAACATGCGTCCGCTTCCGACTGCATTCAAGCCTGGGGCCGGGACCGGTTTCAGCTCTTCACGACGAACGGTCCGACTTGCAGTCGTTGCGACGTCCAATCGCAGCTTTAATTCGCGATGCTTCATGTAGATGCGAGACTTCGCATCAATCGATAAATACTCGTCCTCAAGCTCGCCGATCGACTCGCTACCGCCAAGGAGAAGATAGCCGTTTTGTCGAAGTCCGAAGTGGAACAGACTGAGCGCTTTTCGCTGTGCTTGCGGGACGAGGTAAATCAACATGTTGCGGCAGGTGACCAGGTCAAGCCGCGTAAAGGGTGCGTCGGTCAGCACGTTGTGCGGTGTAAACACAACCCGCGAGCGAACACTTCGAGAGATCCTGTATTGGTCGCCTTGGCGGACGAAAAAGCGATTCAGTCGCTCCGAACTCACACCTTTGACGTGGTGCTGATCGTAGAGGCCGTGCCCGGCGAACTCGAGCGACTGTTCGTGGACGTCCGACGCGAAAATTCGAAACTCAAGATTGCTCTTGATACTCTCCAAGTGTTCCGCGACGAGGATCGCAACCGAGTACGCCTCCTCACCCGTTGCACATGCGGCGACCCAGATCCGCAGTTCACCCACGTGTTTCGCTTCGTCGACCAACTTCGGGATGATGGAATCGGCGAGAACCGAAAAAACATCCGGGTCGCGAAAGAAGCTGGTCACTCCGATCAACAGATCGCGGTACAGTCGATCCAGCTCACCGACATCCGTTTCGACCAATGACGCGTAAGACTCGAGCGTCTCGATCTTCGAAAGCGTCAGTCGCCGAATGATCCGCCGACTGATGGTCGGAACGCGATAGTTGTTGAAGTCGATCCCGTACTCTTCATGAATCCGGTCAAGAATACGAACGGTTGCCGGATCCAAGTCTACCGTTTGGGAGTTTTCAACATCCTTAGCGAACTCCGTTTGACTGACACGGCGGACAATTGCCGGAATGATCTGATTCGCGTCGAGATTCAGTCCAACGACACCGGTGTTGTTTGCCGACGACGTCATTCCGTCGAATTTGGCATCACGCTGCGTAATCGCCAAACCTCCGGCACCGTGAATGTCCAAAATCCCGCGGGTTCCGTCCGTACCCGTTCCTGACAAAATCACACCCACGGCTCTCGATCCGGAATCCTGGGCAAGTGAACGCAAGAAATGGTCGATCGGGAAAGTGACTGGCTCGGTACGGGCGCGATCGGTCAGCAACAGCCGACCCCCAGAGAGAATTGCCTCTTTCTTCGGCGGCAGCAAATAGATCGTCCCAGGCTGAACCACCATCGTGTCTTCGATGACATGCACGGCTAGCCGTGTTCGTCGAGCCAGCAACTCATCCATCAGACTCTTGAAGTCCGGCGACAAATGCTGAATCACGACATAGGCAATCGGCTCGGCCGGATCCGCATCCGAGAACAGTTCTTCAAGAGCCTCAAGCCCACCAGCGGAAGCACCAATACCCACAATGTGACATAAAGGAGCATCTGCCATATCGAATTCATCGAGCGTGCGTTGGGCCCAAGCGTCGAACGCCCCAGTACCCCATAGAAGAGATCAAGAATTCGCCTCTCACTGAGACTGGGAGCCGATTCTACGAACACTGGACATTATAAAACCCCCTTCGTGGGGTATTTTTCCAGATTTTGGTAGCTTGGACCGGCCCAAAAGTAACAATTCAGCTGTCATACCAGCTTTATTGTGAAACCGGTACCATTCGTCACGCGTTCGTGACAGAGTGAGAATCCACAACTTCGGTTTTCGGCTGGAAATAGGTGAATGTTGGAGAGGCTGATGCGTGAAGTTGAATCGCGCGAGAAATCACGCGGAATCTGGATCAACAGTGACGAGGTCCATGAACTCCGTGATCATATCCAAGCGCTTCGCGTCGGGTTCTCACTGCTGAAGAACACCGAGGACCTCGGCGAAGAGGCAATCGGCGAGGTGCATGGAGAGATCGCCGAGTCGATCGGTAGGCTCGCCGCAAGTTCTCTGTTCAAGAGAACGTCCGCAGTCCATCGAGTTCGCTAGGACAGTCGGTTCCACAGCAAAAACAGAAAGCCCCTGCGGGATGGGGCAATATCCCGCAGGGTCATTTGTCGACCGGTAAGCGGAAGGGGCATTTGTCGACCGGTAAGCGGCAGGGGCAATACCGAGAACCGTGTCGGCCAGAACGTTGCTCTGACGTTAGAAATGTTGCGTACGAGACGAAGAACGTCTGTGGGAGACGAACTGCAAATCACGAATTTAATATCGGTTTTGGGCACACCAGCTCGCGTAGGCATCTTTTCTTCAAACAGACAACGCGTAACCTTTCAAAAAGTTGATGGGGAACATTCGACCATGTGAACTTGTGAGGATGCGTCGGTGCGGATCGTGATTATTGATGACCACCCTCTCATTCGCCGTGGTTTTCAAGCCGCCATCGGGGAACGCGAAGATTACGAAATCGTCTCCATGGTCGGGACGGTTGCGGAAGGACGTGAAGCGATCGACCAGCATCGACCCGAAATGGCGGTTGTCGACTTGGGCCTGCCTGACGGAAGTGGCATCGAGTTGATCAGCCATGTGAAGCATCATTCGCCCCAAACCAAAGTCCTTGTTTCATCGATGCGTGATGAAAGGATCTTCGCTACACGCTGCATCAAAGAAGGAGCTTCGGGCTTCATTCCGAAGCAAGATAGCGACACAGAGTTGATGGAAGCCATCGACCAAATCGCGGACGGAGGCATTTACCTCAGTGATCGAGTGGAGCATGCGAAAGACGACGAAATCGCAGACGCGTTTCCGGAACCCTTTGCGGCATTGCGAAGTCTGTCAGCACGAGAACTGCTCGTCTTCGAATTGATCGGCTCCGGCATTTCGACATCGAACATCGCCGAGCGTCTCAATATCCGGCCCAAAACGGTGGACTCCTACCGAGAGCGGATCAAGGGAAAGCTGCATCTCGAGAACATGACCGAGTTACTCCGTCACGCGACGCGCTGGACGATCTTGCTGGAGCAGGGTGAGTAACTCAGTCGCTTGTTTACGCCAGAATCTTCT
>JBCCOI010000008.1:0-41947 GCA_039025515.1 Planctomycetota bacterium | reverse complement strand
TCGGAAACAAAGTAGTGCTGAGGTAACGTCATTCCTTCCCTGGGTGCGTTCGGTTGTGCGTGCATCTTTCCCCCAGATCTGAAACGTCCCGACATCGACAAACGGCATTGTCTTCGATCGTCCGAAGCCGTGTCAAAGGTCTTGCACGAAATACCCGGTAACCGATGCGGTCAACGCACCGCGTCCGAAGCAAAATCCAGCGACGACGGCACTTAGCCGAGCTGCTCGAAGCCCGACGACTCCTCGCCGCGGACGCCGAGTTTTACGGCCCAATCCTCGACACGGCCCTTTTTCAACACGACACATGAAACGACGTCGCCCAACGATCGCGTTTCGTCAGATGTGAATGCCTTCGGCCAAGGGCTTCGGAAAGCGGTCCGCGAAATCTCTCGCGTCATCGAAGCGATAAGCTCCGCACCCGAGTTCATCTCCGAGATCCCATCATCGGACTCGCGGAGACACTCTCGCTTCACTACCCACGCAGCGGGAAAACTGTAAAAACAAGGCTACTTGTCGATTCCCATCTGAAATGAACCGCTTCGTCGCAGTTGCGGCATCCGCTACCGCCTCTCTGGCAGGAGTGTGTATTCCGGGAAACTGCCGAGCGATCGACGAAGTCAAGGCACCGTTTGAAACATTCATTTCGGTCACGAGGTCTTCCTTGGTTTCGACGAGAGCAGGGACGTCGACGAATGTGTGATGCGAAGGAACGCCGAAAGCGGTGGATTCGCGTTCTCCAACAAAACGTTAGCGAATTCGCTTTACACTACCCTGAACGTTTGCGATCGAATGTTACGGGGCGGTTGCTGACCAAACACGAACAAATTTTTACGTGCACGAGACGAGACAGTGTCATCCACCGAAAGACTCGCGATTCTCGACGTTCAGGGCCGGAATCGACTCGAGGCCCAGCTGATGAAGTTTGAAAGCTCTTGGAGCCGAGATTCATTGGACCATTTTGTTGAAGCCGCAAGAGAGAACGAGGACGACAATTTCGAGGAAAGCGATTTCTTTGCCGTCATGCTAGTTGAACTCGTCAGGGTCGATCTACATCGAAGTTGGTCATCTGGATTCGGCAGAACCGTCGAAGAATACGTTAAAAAATTCCCGGCCCTGATTTCAACCCAAGATGCTCACGCTGACTTACTACTGGCGGAGTACAATGCGAGAAGGGCAGTGGGTGACGGCGTGGAAGTCTCGAGCTATCGGTCACGCTTTCCGAGTCAGTTCCCCCAATTGGAACAGAAATTACGCGATCGCCCTGAGCCCCATTCCTCATCCGGCTCGGCCGCACAAGCATCGATCGACACGAGCCGTCTCGACGACCTCCGCGACACGAAGAACGTTCCAGCCTCTGAACGAACTGGCAGGTTGCCGCAGGAATTCGGCAGGTACCAAATAATCAGGGAACTTGGTTCGGGTGCGATGGGTACCGTCTATCTCGCGAAGGATATGCAGTTAGACCGTAAAGTCGCGTTGAAGACGCCAAGTTTTGTCGGCCACGAACATGACGAACTCATCGCTCGTTTCTATCGGGAGGCCCGAGCTGCAGCGAAGTTGCAGCATCGCAACATTTGTCCGGTCTATGACGTCGGCGAAATCGACGGCCGTCACTTTATTTCAATGGCTTACATTAGGGGCCGAAGCCTCTCTCTGTACATCCAACCGGAAAAACTACCGCCCGCTCGATCGACGACCGTACTCGTGCAACGTTTGTCGATCGCGATGGCCGAGGCACATCGACAAAACGTGATTCATCGTGATTTGAAACCGGCGAACATCATGATCGACGTTGAGAGACAACCGATCGTTATGGACTTCGGGCTGGCGAGGCAACTCGACTCCGAAAGCCAATTCACACGAAGCGGACTAGCGGTGGGAACTCCAGCCTACATGTCACCGGAGCAAATTCGCGGTGAACTCGAAGAGGTGGGCAGACATGCGGACATTTATGCCTTAGGGGTGATCCTATACGAGTTATTGACTGGGCGACTTCCGTTTCGAGGTCCAATTGCGAAGGTCGTCTACAGCATCGTGCACGAGCAACCAATTCCGCCTTCCGAGGTAAGACAAGGAGTTGATATCCAGTTAGAGTCCATCTGCGCAAAGATGATGGCGAAGGAGCGTAACGAACGTTACCAATCGATGGAGGAAGTCGCATCGGTACTGGCGACGTACTTGAAGCATGGTCACATTTCCTCGGACGCCAAGACGAGTCAGGGTTCGACGCCTGACACCCAATCGTCCCCCTCTCGAATGCAGCCGGGTGAGACCGCAGCTTTGAATGCATTCTTTGCGACTCAGAAAAGCCGCGACTCCGTTGAACCACCGGTTGACGAAACGCATGCGAGTAACCCGCAACCGAGCCTCGCGATCCGCGTTCAAGCAGATCCGGCGCGTCCCGTCCGATCTCGTGCGTTGATTGGTAAAGGGCGTAGTTCGCGGCAAATGCTGATCGCATTTGGAGCAGTCTTGGTCGGAGCGGCTGTATTCGGAGCGACTTTCTTCCTGCGTACAGGCAACGCGTTACTGCGCGTTGAGCTTAACGACCCGAGCATCCGTGTTTCAATTCAAGGAACGACTCTGACGTTTGAAGACAGCGGACGCGAGATCACGTTGCGACCCTCCAGCGATAACGCTCTGAAGATTTCTGTCGCCGGATCGACCTTCGTAACGCCTGGCGCCTTTGAGCTGGTCAAGGGAGAAAATCCCGTCGCACGCGTTTCGTTCGTCAAGGATGAGTTGGTGGCCAAGCTAGGAGAAATCGAGTTGGAACGTTGGCATCTCGCCAGAGAGGTTCGGATGTCGAAGACGGAGACCGGCACAACGTCCGAGATTTCAGAAGTGCAACTCACGCCGTTCGAGATTCTGACGTCCCCTGACTATGAGTGGTCCGAACCGATTCACATCGGACATCCCGACACAGCAGACAACCTCGATACTGCGCTTACCGACGATATCGTGACGTGGTACTCCGATACGAAAGGGCTACCGACGAAGAACCCGACAGCGAAAAAATATCCCGACCTATGGAAGCTAACACGAGGGCCGGGGGCGAAACGATGGAACCCGCCTGTTCGTTTAGGAGATGGTATCAATACCGAAGAGCACTACGAATCAAGCTTGACCGTCACGCCAGATGGCCTGGAGTGCATCTTCACCTCCGTTCGCCCTGGCGGGCTCGGACTACCCGACCTGTGGAGAAGCAAACGCGAAAGCACAGACCAACCCTGGTCTGATGCCGTCAACATGGGTCGGCGGTTCAATTTCTCCGGCTGGGATTGGTCACCGACTCTCTCTGCTGACGGGCTTGAACTCTTTTACACGAGCTGTCGTGATGGAGGCCCGGGCGACATCTGGTGTTCGCGAAGAGGCGATCTCGGCGAGGACTGGCCTCCGCCACGCCCGATCAGAAATCTAGACGGCAGTTCGAAAGATCATGCAGCAACATTGTCTTCGGATGGACGCGTACTCTTCTTCATGTCATTTGGTAGGCCTGGGAACATTGGAATCACGGACATTTGGATGTCGACTCGAAGGGCACCCGGCTACCCCTGGTCAAAACCAATCCGTTTGCCCGAACCCGTAAATTCCACCGGAAGGGAGGCTCCCCGGATGATCTCTGCTGATGGCTCGTTGCTAGTCTTTCGACGGGGACTGGATGACGGCGTCTTTTGGTCATCACGCAGAGTACCGGTATCAGACTGAATTGACTGGCTTAGATCTGCGGCCGCGAAACCCCCTTTCGCTTTCTCATCATCGAATTTCGGACGAGCGCGTTGACTGAGACCGAATCCGCCAACTGGCGGCGCTGAAAACTCGCGTCAAAATCGCGTGATTAGCTGAAACGCACCACCGGCTCTTGGCGTCACGTCCCAAAAGTAGCGGCAGAGGGACTCGAACCCCCGACACGCGGATTATGATGAGAACCCTTTGACATCGTCTTCACAGGCCTTTCTGCTGAAAAACCCGGCTTTCTACTAGTGTGTGAGGATATTCGCCTGCAAAAACTATTGCAACCATGGGCGTTCATTCTGATATTGAGAAGTCCGGAGTCATGCGTTCTTGATATCAACGCTAGATCGCGACGATCGGAAAGTCCTCGATGACAACCTCTTTGGGGGTACTTCTCTCGCCGTAGTACACCGTGAGACGGCCCACAAACGTGTGGTTTCGGAGGCCTGAGTTTCGGATAAAAAACCGAAAATCCAGATTTCCATTTGCAGCAATCTCGACCCCCTTAAGCGTGCGAAAGAACGAGTTTGAAGCTTGATCAAAGTGCTCTGGCTCAAAAAACACGGTTTCGAGCTCAATAGAACCGCGTCCGTCGCTGGGCGGAACAACGTGCGTGACTTCAAATCTCGCTGCGGTCACACGATAGGTAGTGATGGCAGAATTGCTCAATTCAACGTCGTACGTGTTTCGGTAGTCACCCTGAACAACTTCAGTGTGAACCGGAGCATTTCTTTCCCAAAATAGGGTCCCGACAGCAATTGCAACGGCGACAAAGAAGCCGAACAAACCAAGAGCGACGGAGACAGCCATACCGATTCCAAACTTTAAATCCATCCAATTCTCCGTCATTCCCTCAGGCTATTTGAAGCTCGCAAAAAGCGTCGAAATGTTTCTTAAGATACGATATTTCATTGAACCGAAATGCTTCAAGTTCGCGAAGCTCGACAACTTTTTTCCGATCTTTACGGTCCATCTGGCTTGGACTCACCGCATTCGAAAGGAGGTCTAGACGTCGTTGGGAGTGTTGGCCGATACAACAGACGAGGAGCAAAAAACGGCTTCGACAACACTCAAATGGAGATTCAATCACAAGTGTTCATCGATCTGAAACATCATTTGGACTACCGTGAGAATGCTGTTAGCGAGGCGATCGCTTTTGCAGAATCGCAAATGCGAGCGTGTAGCTTCCATTTTCGGAATCTCATTGCCTCAGATGTGGCGATTGCACTTTCAGAGCTCCCGACCTTCCCAGAGTCAGATTGGCGTCAGTGGAGTGAATGGTGCTCCCGTTTCAGAGATAAGTCGGTCGCAATTGCGTACGCAGATTCGCGTGCCAGCTACCGCTTTCCCGCTGTTTTTGACGAGATCGTGCAGCATGCGAAAGCTTTTCAACGTGATGCTCGGCTAGATGAGTTGCTCCAATTCCACTGCGCGAGACTGAGATCGGCTGTCGATCAGTCGATTCACAGCCACTCTCTTAGTCGAAGAACTCGAAGTCTGGCTCGTAATGCCTGCGGATAGTGGATCGGCAAGCCATGCAAAAGTCCGGTTGATCGACCTGGATTTTGAATGTGATCACATTGTCGACGCTTGCAAAAGAAACTTGCGGAGTGTGCCGGATTCCAGCGAGCACAAAGCCCTTGATTCCAACTTGTCGCTGAGTCTCATCCCAAAGCGCGGTGACGTAATCAAATGGATTGACGATCGCGATCGATTCTTGGTCGGACTCGATGCCCTGGATCTCTGGGCGACCTACGAGGCCGGGTGGAAACCAAACGTTCCCGACTTTTCGTGGTCCGGCTTTACACACTGGGCATTCCTCATCTTGGCTCGTGAGTAGAGTGCTGCAACGCTCGCAGAAGTACACCTTCATGGACGCGGAACGACAATGAAGCCGAGCTCGCTCGCTTTACGTGTTTGAATGACACGCGTGTAGAACAAGTTACCGATCGTTTGCGTGATCGTTGTGAAAATGAACTCGATCGGTCCATCTCCGATTGCACCACTGACATTGGTTTCCTCCGTGTCCGACTCTTTGCCGACGGTGTAGTTGGTAAGGAAGTGCAGATCGGGATCGGTTACTACATTCGTGTCGTCGAGAACTAGCGACGTGAGCGCGGGATTCGTGAGACTGGAGAGCGTGAACTGCCAATGCGCGGAAACTGTCTTCCAAACACCGATCGAGTAGTCGTAGTGGCGTTCCTCGCCTCCCTCAATCCAGTCCGCGCTTAGCTTGTCCAAGATTCGATCGTATTCGGCCCCTGGAATGTAAACGTTCGGAACGTCCGTGTTGTCCCACTCACAAACGTCTCCGTCCGCGTCGAAAATTGTTCCGTGGCCAACCAAAACCTGTACGGTGAAATCGGTGTGCCATGGAACCGACACGGTAGGCCATGATCCAGGCAAATCAAAGAAAGGCTGCTGACATGTGTTGAAGATCACGATCGAACTTAGATCGACAGCTTCATATACAAACGGAGTTGCCCAAGTGTCGGTTTGGGTTTCTGGAGTTGGGTCGTCCGGACGGTCTATCGTTGGCGTTACTGAGATGACTTCCTCACTCACAACGTTCACGTAAATCCCATCCCCTACGCCAATGACTGGGTGACCAAACTGCTCCGTTCCTTCTTGGTCGTCGTGGCCCCAATATCGGATTGTCGCGTCGACGTCGACGAGCCAGTTCGATCCTGACCTTTCGAAGCTGATTGTCATGTCAACTCGGTGCTTAAAGTTGACAGCGACGTTTGGCCCCACAATCACTGCTTCTCGAAGATTCCACTGATAGCCGTGATTCTGTACTTGCTGCCCAGCTCCGAGATATTGGCTCTCATCAAGACAAATCAGAAAACGTTCGTCTTCAATTGGATTGCAAGTATTTCCGCTATCGGGGTCGTCCATGAATCCAGGTGGAATCGACTCAAATTGAGTTCGCCAAGTCAGGTAAGTTGCAAACCCTGTAAATGTCCCAACATTAACATCTGGCCAATCGCAACCGGGCTGCTGAATCTTGTTCGGCGGTATGCCGCTGACGGAAGCATGGGTTCCCGGCCTTCCGTTGACTTCGTTGTTGCTAGGCTGGTAGATGACGTCATCACCTCCGTACTCTACATCGAGCGTGTAGGTGGCAACCTTGTGCTCGATCTCGTACGTATCGATCTCCGGCTCGTTGCCATCAATGTGCGTCACACATCCGACATGGCGGACCTTGTCGACTCCCGAGTAGCCTTGAATCGGTACGCCGCTGAGACGCCAAAGCAAATGGGTTGGACTGTCGATTTGCGGACAAGTCCCATCCGGACAGTCGGCTTGGTTGATCTGGCTCCAGATGTACGATTCGATGTCGGTGCCATCGATCGTGATCGTTCCGGGCCCAGTCGTCAGATTGTAAATCGGGTACCACTCGTACTCGGCTCTGAATCCCTCCTCGGTCGTATAGACGGGAACGTTGGATCTCGACTGACCAATCTCGATGACTCCGTCGAGAATTCTGATCGCGGCGATGTTCGTCGCCTGCGGATCGTCATCAATCACCAGGTCTTGCGTGAGCAGTGATGACGCGCATCGAACCTTGTCCGTCGCAGTGAACGCGAACGTGTATCCGAGGATTGTGATCGTCACGTCGGTGGTGAAAGGAACCGTGAACTGGACGGACGGCGAGAAGTCTTGGCTCGACGTGTAGGGCGTCGAAGCGATCGAAACGACTGCACCAGGGCATCCACAACAGCATCGACGACGTCCGACCATCGGCTAACCTGCACACGGAGAATCAAGCATCACAAATCGATTCCCAATGTGGCGGCACCACGATCGGTATCCAACTGCGTCGTCGATTCCGGCTGACAACGGATCACTCAAATCGACGACCGTCGCCGAAAAATCGGTGAGGTCATAATGCAAGAGCTTCGCTTTTCGATCCGCGCCTGCTTGGGTGATTTCGTACATCCAAAACGGGCTTTCCCATCCGGTATCAATGATCGCCCAATCATCGTTTACCCGGCGAGTAACTCTGAAACCCGCATAGTCCGTAAGACGCCAGTGCTTTGGATCTGCTGGATCTGGAAACGCAAAGACCCCATCGGCCGGGTCGGATAATCGCACCGTGCACAGCCCACCGATCGCAACCGTGGCAATGTCCTGATCGGGAGTGTCGTCGATCACGACCGCTAGACTTCCAAGGTTGTCGTGCCATGTGAGCCGCTCGGCTTCGTAGACAGCCAACCCAACGTTGTCGCGCGGATTGAAATCATCTGCATCGGTGACCGTGAGAAGTTCTTTCCACGCGACGGCCTCGCCGATCTCAAAGTCTTCTCCCGAGGTGTTCTTGCACTCGAGAGTCACCAGCCCTCGCGACCGCAGCGGCCCGTTGGCATTCGTCGACTGCGCATTTGCCTTGACGGCCTCCACGATCGAGTTTTGACCCGACGCTGTGATCGCGTCGCCGCGGCTGACGAATTGGAGTGACTCTGCGGGGCTCAACTGTGTCATGGGCGTGGCTTGTTGAGTTGGAGAGCGTCGAACGTGCTTTCTTCGTACAGCGTCGAGACGTGGTAGGAATCGACGATGATGATCGACCGTTTGCTGTTACCGCCCGCTGCGTTGTCATCCGTCGGGCCCGCTGTTTGGTCGATGTCCCGTTTGAAGCGAAACCATCCAGCCTCGTGACCTCGCTTTGTCACGTTCGGAATGTTGCCCGCGATCGTTGCGCCCGTGATGTTTGGTGAGGCAAGGAAGTCGAAAGTAAGGAGAGGATCCTTTCCACCGATCAAGTTTCCAGTCGCGCCGAGGAACAATAATTCACCGGGAAGAAAACCAGTATTTGCAACCACCCCACCCAATCCGTCTGGCTTGCCGAACATCTGTTGCGAGTTCACTTTGCCCGTTTCATTGGCAAGCAATTTCGCATATTCAAATTCCCAATCGATAAGTTCGTAGGGAATCCTACCGCTGATCGACAGCTTCAAAGTGGGAATGACGATGTCGGTTCCTTGCGGCTCTCCATCGATGTTCGGGTTGATGGCCCCTTGGCCCCACGTCGCCGGCTGTACGTTGCTCGAAATGACACGCGGATAAACTCGCTCATTGGTTGCTTGATACTGCCGAATCGTCGCGCCGGTTGTTGAGATCGAAAGCGTGATCTCTCCAACGAGCGGACTGTCATCGTACTCGCCGCGGAGTGTCCAAGCTTGCGGGCCCTGGCGTTCCCAGCTCACACGTTGAAGATTGAGATCGTCGAACCGATAGAGATCCGCGATCTTGTTTGAATCGCCAGCATCGAACAGAGCTTTGCGGCAGACGATCGCACTCGCATCACCTTCGGCCAGCCATTCGCGTTCGGCCTCTCCGCCCGATCGGGTCACCGAACCCGAGTTGCCGGCGGTCTCGGTCAATCGGATGCCGTTCTGCATGACGACGTCGCTGTACGCGCCATCGGCAAGCGTGATATTCGGAGAGAGGCCTCCAAAACTAGAAGCAGTGGGATCACTATGATTTGCCATTATGCAAAGCCGCCTCGTTGCCGAGTCATTCTTTTGGTGTTGCGGTTGATGTTCTGCAGCTCAGTAAGCTGTCGATCCTGAACCGACGCACCCGCCGCGTTGAGTGATTGGATCGCGACAGCGAAACCCGACGTCGTTGATATGTCGGGCGCCCTGAATTGCCGCTGTGCTCTTTCGGGAAGGTCGACTTGCTGACGGAGTTGATCAGCTTGCCGCTCTTGCTGCTCGATAAAACGATCACGTGCGGCTTGCTCCGCTCGGTCGGCTGTGTCGGCGTCGATCGCTCCCTCTCGTTGGAGGAACTGAATTCGACCAAGCTCGTCGTTCAGCCGCTACTCCGCCGTTCGCAGTGCGTCGGCCAACGCCTGCCCCTCTTTGTTGAGCTGGTCGACTGCTTCGCCGCGACGCGTCACAGCTCGCTCTCGTGCCCCTCTGGCATCATCCTGGTCGATCCTTCCGGCCGCGAGGTCGGCGTTGATCTGAGTGATCACACGTTGAAACACATCGGCCGGTCCGAGGCCACCTTCCGACAACTGATCGGCGCGTCCGAAGATTGCCTCGACCCTCAAGTCTTGCTGCCGTTGAGTTTCATCGTAGAGATCCTTGAGCCTTTGCAATTCGCGTTGTTGCTCTTGGATCTTCGCGATCTGTTCTTCGGTAACGTCCTGATTCCTCAGTGCGAATTGCTCCGCCGCTTCCTCACCGCGAGTGATCGCAAGAATCTGCTGATTGATTGCAGCAAGTTTTGACTCAAACGCGCCCGCACCCTGCGACTCAGTGGGAGACTCTTCCCCGATTCCATCAATCGTTTCACGTCGCTTGTTCGCTTCGACCGTTCGTTGTTTGTCGACGTTCAGGCTCTCCCGAATCGCACGTAGCTCCGCTTCTGCGTCGGCGACGTTGCTCGAGATATCGAAGCCACTGATCGAGCTAACAAAGTTGCCGATTCTGTTTTGAAGACGCGAGAACGCTTCGAATGGATTGATGAAGATCTCGACTAAGAAGCTGATCGAGTCGGATGCAATCCCGACCAACTCGCTAAAAAACCGACCGATATAGGACAGGAAGCCATCAAACAGGTCGCGACCGATTGAGAGCGTTCCTTCGATACCACGGAACCAGATCAGTCGCACCGACGCCCACAACGCCCGCATGAGCGTCTCAGTGTCTCCCGACGCGATTGCATCCTTGATGGTGGAGAAAACCTGCGAGAACGTGCTGACGACGCCTGACATGATTCCACGCACAGAGTCGAAAGCCGCTCCAAAGTCGAACGCTCGCACCGCTGCGACGGCCACGAGACCGATTAACGCGGTGATACCAGCACCGACCGCAAGGATAGCTAAGGTCACCGGCGCGAATGCAACGGCCACCACGCTACCGATTGCCGATGCCACCGCCGAAAACGCTGTGAGAGCCACCGTGGCAATGCTCACGCTTCCGGTGAAAATCCCAACAGCTCCCGACAACAATCCGTAGATGCCGGTAAGCACACCTGCCACGCCCGCGTTTGCGGCTTCGGCTGCCGTCAAAAGCGAAAGCCCACCAACAAGACCGCCGGCCGATCCAGACGCGAGGAGCATCGCTCCAGACAACGAGAACGTTGTAGCTTCGAACAGAGCGATCACACCCGTGGCAATGCTTGTGGCCGTGCTGACTGCTCCAGCGGCGCCGCTCACTAATCCAAGCCCAACCCCGACGAGCTTGGATGTAGCTGAGACCGCCAAAAGACCACCTCCGAGTAACCCGATTCCTGCAGTCGCAGCCGCCGCCGCTCGGATAACGTCACCATTGCTTCGGACAAATTGAACAAACGATGCCGACGCACCTGCGATGGTGTTAGCAACGTCGGTCAGCGCGGGCGCGAGAGCTCCGCCGATATTGATGAAGACCGAACGGATAACGGAGTTGACTCGGTTCATTGCATCGGTGAGTTCCGCCGCCGCCTTCGTGTCATCTTCCGACAGAACGCGACCGAGCGTATCGGCCTCGGCAATTAGTTCCCGCATTCCTTCCGAACCAGCAGCAAGCAACGGAAGAAGCTCTCGACCGGATCGACCGAAAATCCGTTGTGCGAGGGCTCCGCGAAGTGACGTGTCCTCGACCGCTGCCAATCCATCAGCTACTCGGAAAAGTTGCTGCTCGGGACTGAGACCCTCAAGATCGCGAAACGTGATTCCGAGTCGGCCGTACGCGTCGACCGCTTCGCCACCGCCACGGCTAAGATCAAAGAAGCTCCGCGAGAGACCGAACATCGAACGCTCAATCGACTGCAGGCTTGCCCCGCTCTGTTCGGCAGCGAATCCCAATCCGGAGAGCACGCCGACGGCCACGCCCGTGCGAGCGGCCATCTTGTCGACTTCATCGCCGATGGCGGCAAAGTCCTTGCCAAGCTTCCCGAACACGGCGCCACTGGCCAGCGTTGCAGCAGCAAGAACGCCGCCGAGGCGAGCAGTTGACGATGCAAATCCATCAAGCTTTCGACGTGCTCCTGCGATGCCTTGATCCAATCGATCGCGAATTCCGATCTCGACGTCGGCCCTTCCGGCCCTGATTGCTCTGCGGTTCATTCTTGCGTCTCAATTCAGCAGCGAAATCTCTAAGCTTTCGACGTGTAGTGACAATTTTTTGGTCCATGCGATTGCAGATCACCAGATTCATGTTCAATCGCTTGGTTTCATTTGTTCCGTGATTCATCTTCTCACTTCAACTAAGCAGACCTTTCCATTCAGCCGGAATCGTGCCCCGATCGACTTCTTCCTGAAGCGAGACATTTGCAAAGGGGCGCTGTTCAACGCGGACACGACGGACCCGTTGATGGCGCGGCTTATTGCTCGATCGAATTCGCCTACGCGCCGCAAACCACTCGAGTCCGTCGTAGCTCTGCTCTTGGATCTCGACCGTCCCACTGAATTCGAGTAGCTCAGGAACGGTTTGATTGACCGGCCCAATGCTCGTCAGCTTTCGCTGATTCAAAAGCACGGGCCCGATCACGACGGAGCTACGATCTTTGTCGTACGCGAAGAAGATCGTCCGCAATGATGCGAATCCGTTTGTGTGGGATGACGGGGCTTGCCCTGGCTTACTCGCCCGCTTCCGTCGCCGGATCTTTGAACGCATGCGACGACGAACGAATGCACCAACGCGAGAAAGAGCTCGGCGCTCTTTACGCTCAAGCTGAGCTCGAATCTTCTCGCCATCAAAGAAGTTGCTGCGTGCCGCCTTGAACTCGAGAGGAATCATTCGTCAATAAAGTCCTCGAGAGAGCGGTACGGATGAAAGTCGATCATGGTCTTACCCTTCGCGCCAGACGTTGACGCGATCACTGCCATCATGCGGGCAGGCGGGTCCCAATGAAATCTACGTTTTGCTTCGGCCGCTGCGTACAGACTCCGAAGCGACCAATCCCAAGGCTCTATTCCTGCAATCGCAGCGAGTCCGGCAATGAATCCCCATCGCTCGACCGCGACGGCGTCGGGATCTGACTTTCCATCTCCGCCCGGGCCGCATCCAAAAGACTCTCGAGTTCCCCTGATTGGATCAGCTCCGCCAATCGCTGATTCCCAGCTTTGATCGATTCGATCGCCTTCCGAGCCAGTAGCGCCATGTGGCTCTGGCCGAGCCGCTGGAAAAAAAACTCGGTTTCCGCCAGAAAGGCAATGGAAGCCTGATCGGCGAAGCCATCTCCGTAGAGCAAGTCCTCGAAACCATCTGCATCGACTTTCATCTCTTTCGCTTGTTCCTCGCAAAGAAGGAACACGTAAGTAAGTCGATCGGTGAGAGATTCCAACAATGACAAATACTGCCGCGGATTCAGCAAGTCGATTCCGATCCGATCAGCTGCTGATCGAACATGCCGTAGCCTGAGACTCAAAGTCCATTGGTGGCTCATGTTGTCCGTGAAGGTTTTTGCCATCTGTTCTTGGTCTCGCTTAGCTTTCGTCGGGTGAAGTTTGTGAAGATGGCTTTTTTGCTTCCGTTTCGAACGATTGCAATTGCTCCCCCGAAATCCAAATCGTTTGGCCGGGCAACATCGCTCGCGTAAGTCGCTCAATGCTGGCCAACATCTGCTGATTCTTGATTTGCTTTGCGAGTTGCTGGAGCCTCCAAACTGGAACTTCAGCATGCATCGAAATGACTTTCGCTGGCTTGTCGTCGCTCATATCAACCTCTCACCACTGCATAAAAAACGCCCGACCGACTATTGCCGACCGAGCGTTCAGAATCTATTTGCTTTCTGCTACGCCGCGACTGGGTTGGTCCCCGCAGTCCCAACAACGACTTCCTGATCCGTTTCGATCTCGCCCGCCTCGTCGATCGCTTCGCACATCTGGAAATTGAATGAGACGATGACGGGATCGGCGCCGTTTCCGCTGTTAGCCGATTCACCAAGCAACACCGGAACAACAACACCGCGAGCATTTGCCACGCTCAGGTTGTCGGAAAGAATCAACAGACGCAGGATCTTTCCTGTCTTCTGCGCATCCTTCAGCGCCGCGTAAACCGCATCTGCTGAACGCTTTCGAACAATCTCAAAGGAACCTGAAAAACCTCGGAACCCTGGCGTTCCGAAATTGAAGTCCCCAATCTCAAGGCTTCCAAGCGAGGGGCCATCGGTGAATGTGAGATTTCGGTGGACGATCTCGACCCAGGCCGCTGGCTCGTCGCTTGCTGCATCGTCGGTGTAACCGTCGGTCAAAAGCAATTTGTCGTAATAGAGCTTCTGCTCGCGGCCGCTAAACCCTCCGCGTTCAAGCTTTCCGAACTGCGAAGCGACTGGATCAGTAATGGTTGCCATTGATCTTTCCTATGAATGATGCGGCAAATCAGCCGCAGAACGGATTAAGGACTGACACGATCGAGCGTGTCGTAATAGGTCAAACGCACTATCGATAGGTAGACGTTTGACGAATACAGTTTGTCCGCATCAAGCGGAACGACTTCCAGTGATCGGAACGAGAAGTCTTCACTTGCCAATTGCGACATTTGCCCAGTCGGAGACCACAACTCGATGATCTCTTGC
Source organism: Planctomycetota bacterium (assembly GCA_039025515.1). GTDB lineage: Bacteria > Planctomycetota > Planctomycetia > Pirellulales > Pirellulaceae > Stieleria. Next base: position 27,694 of record JBCCOI010000008.1, on the reverse strand, counting down.
ATGAGCGCGTCGCAGTCGTCCGACTCTTCCATGCGTTGTTGACGATAGTCCTCCGACGAACTGCCGCCCGCTTTGAGCGGAGACAAGGCACCCGCTACGCCCACCTCAAAGACGCATTGCCGATCGCCGACGTCTCCTTCGCTTGCATCGATCGATTGAGTTCCGTTTCGAACGAAGATCAATCGACGATTCGGTAGGGCTGCGATTTCTTCACGGGAATGATCAGGAACAATGCAGGTTTCCAGTTTTTCGGCTGGAAAAGCAGCTCTGAGAATGGCTGCAAGATTGTTCCGGAATCGAGCCCTCCGGTAATAAACGGTCGACGGCGTTGGCATTGCTATTCCGAAATCGTGTGAATCCGAAACGACGTGCGATAGGAGTCAGTCCATCTCCATCCCGTCGGGTCCTGCCCAGGAACGACGACGTACACGCAGCCATCCCAATCCGTGATCGTTGCGCCTATCGACGGTTCCTGTAGCACGCCCTGGGCATCGATAAGCTTTCCACGCGATATGATCCAATCAATGAGACGCACTTCAGTTTCACTTCCGTCGCCAGACTCTGCGATGAAGTTCGATCGACCACGGCGTGCATCGGGCACAGAGATCTCAAGGTCGCCAAACTTGTAGGTGATTGGCTCTCCGTTGACCGCTGCCATGGTGTCACGAAGCTTTGCAAATGCGTTCTTGAGGGCCGGCATGACTACGCGTTCAGAGGACGTCCATTGAGAAGAATCTTGACTTCTTCACCGGCGAGGTTCGCACCAACGCTCTTTCCAAGTGGGATCGAACCAGCCGGCGCTCCCGCGGTTTCGACGATCGTTGACGTAGCGGGATCCCAACTGACGGCCGTATCTGCTGCGAACGCGGCAACATCGGTGCCGTCATCGTATTGCCCCTCGTGCACAAAGATCCCGCCAATCTGATACGCCTGCAGCTCACCGGCTTCTGCGGGAGACGTGCTGACTCCGGAACCGATCTCGGATGGGTAGCCGAGTGCCGCAAGGTCGATGACGTGGCCGGCGGGTAGATCGGTAGCCGCCTCGACGCTTATCGGGTTTCCTAACTGCCAAAAACGAAGCATGTGATTTACTCCAACATGTAGCATGGTTGTGAGCAATCAGCATGTTGTAAGAGGCGACCGTTTTCTACTCGTTTCGAAAGGCAGCGGTAGCTTGCCTTCCGGATTCAGCCAGCATCGACCTGAAGTATCGCGTCGAACCAAGTGAAGTCTTCGTTGTTTGGGCTCATTGCGTAGTACAGCCCACCTGGAAGATTTGGGACGACACCGTTGTGGTTCACTGGATTTCGATAGTCGTCGATGTGAACCCAATCCTTACCATCCAACGACGTAAGAATTGACGCAGTTCGACCGAGCCAGTCGTCGTTGTGAGAGTTCACCGATATCGACACTTTTCCCTGCGGTGCTTTGACGATCTGCGAAACGCCGTTCTTTACCAAATCAATATGCATGTTCTGACCCAATCAGTCTGCTTGGATAGAGAAAAACCCGCCGAGAAACTCCCGGCGGGCTACTAAAACTGAAGCGTTTTCGCCGAGCTATTTGCTGGCGACGATGCAGCGAGCATCGTGCAACGCTACTGCAAAGGCCAATTGTGGCCGAAGCGTGACACCGATGCGCTCAGCTTTCTCGAAGGTTCGGACACGCGGAGCGCGGCCTCGATTGGCCAAGTAGGCGATCATCAAAGGCGCGATATCATCGGACTCCTTTGCGACGAGATACCATTGATCCTTGATGTTTGCCGCTCCCGACGGATTGAACTGCGCCATCCCGAGGTGAGGCGACGAGACCGGCTTGAATAGTCCGATATGAGGGTTGTCCTGCGGATTGTCGTCTTTCGTTCCGCCGGCAACGTTGCTGCTCGTGTAGAGCCGCTTTGCCATGGACTTGTTCTTCGTCGTCGTAAGCAAAACGTTTCCAGTCACTTGAACCGGCAAGCCCTCAGAATCCGTTTGATTCTCAAGCATCTCAACGGCTTCATCCAGGGTTCCGATACCCAGTGCCGCCAAGGCCGCAAACCTGTTGGGTTGACTGTTCCTGAACTTGGCGCCACGAAAGAAGGTCGAGGCGTTGCCGGCACCGGCTACCGACGGTGCTCCCGTCAACGCTTCGATGACTGCGATCGTGACCGATTGAGCGCCAGCACGGCTGAACATTCGGGCGAGCTGCAGGAACGCCCCGAGATCGTCAGAAAGCTGGTCTTCCTCAGAGAGTGTCAGCAACTTCGAATGATTGTGAACCTTCAACTTGGTCGATTCCTCAGACAACGACATGTGTGTGATGTCGTCGTCCTTTGAGACACGCTCAAGCGTTCCTGCGGCGGTCATCCGAACCGCCTCGTTCTCTTTGAAATCCGGGGCCGGAAGTGAACCGCAGATTTCATCGACGATATCAAGGTTGTCGTTGTAAGCGTCCATCAAGTGGCGATTGACGGTTCCCTCAAGTATCGAAGAAAGATCTACCGTCGAACTCGCGGACGCACTAATCTCCCATGCTTGTCGGAGAACATTCTCGTCGAATCGACGACTCGGCGGCGTCATGCCGGCCGCATCGAAACAGGCGAAGACCACGTCTGACCAGCGAACACGACGCATGTCCGCGTGTGATGCTTGATCGATCGCTGTTTCAATTTCCGAAGGACTGTAATCGTCGGCCATGGACGCGGCGATATCGTCTTGGCTCATTCCATTTGAAAGCAACAAACCAGCTTCAACAGCGATCGGATTGCGGAAACGTTGAGCTCCCGGGCACGCCGTTCCGCTTGACTGCGGCGTTTCCCGCTGTTGCCGCATCATCGCCAACTCAAAGCCCTCTGCGGTGATACTTCCCTCAATCGCTTGCTCATATAGCGGTTGACGGGTTGTGGTCGGAATGCCTGAATAAGATGCGTTGATATCGTTTATCGATGAGATTCGACGATTCTCGGCAATGGCTACGCGACGCGTCTCGCGAATGATCTCACTGGCGACGCTGCTTGTGATCGCTTGACGTCCGGCAGTGCTGGCCGATGCCGTAACTTCTTCACCGCTTCCGGCCTCAACGTCACCGCTTCCGGCTTCAACGTCGTCATTCTCCTCCATCGCCGCCTCATACGTCGATCGCAGCGACGTGACCGCGTCGTCGGACATTGTCGAAAGATCAAGACCAAGGGTCTCAGTGACCCATTTTTCAAACTCGTTCATTGGGTTGGAACCCTCAGATGCCGCGATGTTGTGAACCGTAGCACCGCCGGTATCTCGACCGAGCGGAGTAAAACTCACTTCGCGTAGGATGGCGGACCTTGCCACATAGCAAGGTCCTGAAACAGAAACACCGTTCACTTGAGCGGTGCGGTTGCCGGGCACAAACTCCGGCTTTTGCGTCAGCTTCGCTCCAATGGACAGTTGCCACTGAAACTCGTTCGACGCTGCCGCTCGGATGCGACGTGTGTCTTCGTTGACGTGAGACAGTCGCCCGTCGATCACAATTTTGTTGCTGATCTCAGTAGTGCCATGACCTACCGGTCGTCGGCTGTCGTGTTCGTAGAGAACCGGAACCGGATCAGATTGCAGAGTGATTCCAGAGCACTCGACATAAACCGGGTGATCAAACTGAGGGAGATCCAACGCGCCACCCGAGTATGCAATTGCACCGGTGAACGTCCCGCTTTCTTGCTCGATCGCTGAGGCTTCAATGCTATGCGATGACAAGATGCATTCGACTGGCTCAAAACCTGAATCGCTTGCACTGGCTTTGATAACGCGAGATCGTCGTTTCCGACGACGTTGGGATTGCTTTTTCGACTTTGGCATTATGGTGGCTACACTCCTAAACCCAGTGTTTCCGCAACGGTTGATTGATCAAGCTCCTTGAGTTGATCAATGACTTCCTCAAGGCTGCCCGATGATGCGTTTCCGTTGGAGAAAATCGCATCTGCAACACGACGGCGATATTCCGCAACGGACATTCCATAGTGCTTAGCGGCGAGCAGATCTGCCTCATCGACGTCGATTCCAGCCTTTGCGTACTCCGATGCTCGGTCCGACAAACCGCTCTGGAGCCGCGTTCGCGCGGCGTTGGCGGCCTTGGATGCATCGGCTTCCTGGAAACCGTCAAAGTGCCAAGCATGCGGAATACGGTGAGCAACTGCACCGACACCAACACGGTGGACGATGTCCAATACCGTTTCCGTAATTGATGACGGCAGAAGATCTATCAACGCCGCCTCGTACATCCACTCCGAGAAAAGCCGATCTAAGATCTTGCGACGAATGAAAGAGCGTTCGACATGCACAGCTCTTTCATAATTCGCTCGAGAAAGACGGCCGCCGCTGAAACTCAGTCCGGCGTGATTTCCGCTGATGGTTTCGTATGGCATCAAAACGCAACGGGACAACTCCATGATGATCGCGCGATCAAACATTTCGTACGAACTCGCCGGATGATGCGGGCTTTGAGAAGTGAGCTTCGTTCCCGCCGGGAGAACCGTCGCTTCGTTCCGGTCGAGGGGAATTGTCCCTAGCGCTTGTTGGTCAAGAAATTTCTCGAGCGCCGTCGCCACTTCTTGACTCATTTCTTGTGGCTCAAGATCAGTTTCGATAACCGTTGCTCTGTTGGCTGCCGTCTCGGCCGCCGCGATAGTGGCGAGCTGAAACCGCCGGCGGTGAGCGAATAAAGGAAGCGCGGAACAGACTTCGGAAACGCCGCGGTGCTGACCAGGTCTGTCTTTTCTGTACCAGTGGATTACCTGATACTTGCTCCAAGTTTCGTAACGCCATGACGATTGACCGAACCAGCTTCCCGGATGCTCCCGAAGAATGTCGTAAGCGACTGGTTTCTTGTGGTGATCCAAATGTACGCCATCGACGTAGTGTGGCCGATGATCGTCATGGGCGAGCGGTGAACAAAGATGATCAGCTTCCAATCCCAAGAGATCCAGTTTCACTTCTGAATCAAGAGACACATTTTTCACAATCCGAAACAGCGTTTCACCTGAGATCGTTTTGTCGATCTTGGCTGCACGGAGATTCTCAACGAAGTCGATCGCCTCCAACCAGTCATTGATTCCCGATTGAATCGCGCGATTATGCGATTCGTTTTCGAGCCCCATAACCAGCTTTACTGCAGATCCAACCGTGTCGTTGGCGAGCATCTGAATCATGCCGCTGCCGATCGAACTGTTCCGCAGAATTTCGTATCGACTTCGATTGCGCAGCACTCGACGTACCTCCGGCCGCGCGCTCTCATCGGGCGAAAGGTCGTCTGAGAATCGCCAGTGACGTTCATTGTGAGACGTCGTCGCAGCAGAGTCGTATGAAGCTCGAACTGTCGTCGTGTTTTTTGGCCTGCCTGGCCTGAGAAGATGACCGACGCTATTGCGCGATTTGATCAGCATCCAATCAGTTTCCTCGGGATGAAGGTGGAGCGATCGAGCCGCCGCGGATCGACCTTAGAACACCGCGCGGAGTCCAACGTCTGGACCGGCGTGCGTACTTCGCCAACGCGATCTGATCAGCAGCGCTTTGATAAGTGACTGATCCCTCGTCGCCGGAGACTGACTTGATTTTTTGGCCCGTGATCTCGGCCGCAATCGATTGATTGATTTGGGCATCGGTGATCATCGTGACCGAACTTGCAGTGCTCGTATCGACGCTGGAATCGTCTTGAGTGGTGCCGAATTCCTGAGCAATGAACTTGCTCAATTCGGCATTGACCATCTGGGAATAGAGAGCGTAACCCACTGCGTTTGGATGAACGGCGTCCGAGTTCCAAAGCGGGTGATTCGCCGGATCGACCAGCGTTCCCAGCAAGTTGGGGAGAAGCATTTCGCCATCGATGAAGTAATCAACTTCTGCCGCCGCAGCCGCGCGAAGCAGAGGATTTGCACCGCGGATTCTGGCCAAGATGTTCGGCTGGTCGTCGTTCCGCGGTGGGATCGTTCCGCCGACGACTTTCCAGCCGTCGGATTTGTAGCGAGCCCACAAGGAACGAACCTCGTCGGCCAATTCCTGCGACGTGGTCGCGACGTGGTTCGTACCGATCAGAATCAATGCGATGTTGTTTTCAGCGCCGAAGACTGAACGCCTGCCCTGCGCCTGCGAATACACCGCCAGTGCATCGGACACCTCCCATCCCGGAATCGAATCAACGTAGAGCTGGTACGCTTCAACAGGTGGGCGAATCTGGTCAGCCCATCCGAACGGGCTTTCTGCGGTTCCGTCGCCGAGGTTCGCCATCGAGTCGCCGACCGGTTGCACAAAGAACGCCGGGTCGGCTTCTACGTCGTGATAAGCCATGAGCGCGGCACCCTGAGCGTTGAACTCCTCAACGGTGGGAAGACCGGCTGCCGTCTCTGGGCAATGCAAGACGATCTCATGAATGAGACCGACGAACCGAGATGAGCCATTTGCCGACCATGAGCCGATGTATCCTCCACTGAGATCGCTTCCGGCTTCCGTCGATGTGTGCGTGAAAGTGAACGTCTGCCCGTTGTAGAAAATGTCGAGCTGCGTCCCTTCCATTCGATACCCGATCACCTCCCGACGCATGGACGTTGTGAGTTCATTGGTGAGACGGGTCGCGATTCGTGGGGACCGAAACGCCGTCGTGGCGCTATCGCTGCTCCACTCGATCCGAATTCCCGCCGCGGCAAGAAATCGCGTGATGGTCGCTTGTCGCTCGAACATCTGTGTGACAACGGCGAACCCTGCAACTCGCTCCGGTCGTCCCGTCAATGATGCCGGCACACCGAATCCGTAGTGGCGAACCGTGATATTGTCGTCCTTCACACACCAAGCGCCGGGACGGCCGTCGACGTCCCGCGTAAACAATGGCTTCGATTGCCCGTAGGTTGGATCGCCCGCAATCGCCGGGTGACCATCTCCACTGCAATCCGCCCACGCTTCAATGATCCTCTGATCTTCGGCATTCAGAGCGAATTGAAGCGGATCGGCAAGGTAGCGGGCGGAAGGCTGCGGATCCGGAAGCGAGTAAACCGGATTTGTCGGAACATCGACCGACGTGCCTGTGAAGATGTTTGTCAGCTCCTCATCACTCAGCGACACATCCCAAACGGCGCTGTGTTGTACCGTTACTTGGATGTGCTCGGTTTTCGAGGCCCGCAGCCGAGCACCGAAGCCCATGATCTCGAAGCCGCCCATTCCAGCATCGGCTTCAGTGGTATCGAGCGTGACATCATCAACCTGAATGATGTAGTTGGTGCCATCATGACGAAGCGCAAGGAAGTGCCAGCTTCCGTCGTTCAGGCCGGCACCGAGGCCAGACACGTTGTACCGGAGCGTCGTATCACCACCTCGAGAAAAAACGCTGATCTGACCGTTGGTCAACGAGATTTCGTAAAGCGGAAAGTTGTCCGACTCGCTGCCGAACGAAAACATGACGCCGCTTGTGTCCGTCGTGTTGAACCAAAAGCAGATCGTGTGATCGTTGATCGTCGCGCCGAGTGGGCTGCCCTGAAAAACGTACCCACTCGTCCCATTGAGAGTGACGGCGTTCCCTTCTTGACCAGCGACTTCATAGACGTGCGTCCCGAAGACGTCGAGGTCGCTACCGATCACGGCTGCGATCGCTCCTCCGCTTGGCTGATCGGCGTCCTCGAATGGCCAATAGCCTTGGATGCTGCTGGCTTGTTGCTGCTGGATTGCGTTGCGAATCGTCATCAGTTCACACCATGGGAATGATAAAAACCGAAGCTCATCGGTTTCACGCCATTACCACACGCTGATGGATCGTTCTCAACTGAGATTCTGTGATGGACGCCTTTTCATGCTTCAAACTCATTGAGCGTGAAGTCGCTGCACACGCTCCCGAGCTTTCTCAGACGCAGGTAAATACGGCTTTCTCGTTGGATCAATCAGATGAAGCCATGTGTAGCAAAATCGAATTTTTTCGATGACTCTCACCGTTGTTCCGTACTTTGATGCCACCTCTCGAGCTGTTCCACCTTCCTCGTAGCGAATCCGCAGGGCCTGCTCATCGGTGATCGTTGCGTCAGCGTGTCGTTCGCCAATCCGACGATTTCCGTGTCGGTCGACGTCATCGGAGTTTTCTTGTCGCGTACCGACCCGAAGATTTTCTAGCCTGCAGTTCGTTTTTGTTGGATCATGAAAATGTCGAACTTCTAACTCCTCGGGGATCATTCCGAGAAACACTTCGTACACGAGTCGATGCACGTAGAACTTTTTGCGTTTGCCTTCGATCTGGAAATTGACCGTCGGGTATCCATTGACCAGCGGAGTCTTCAGAAGTTTCAATCTGCCCCGCCGATTGCTGTAGACGTTGCCGAGAGTGTCGACGAAGTATCCCGGCCAACCGGGAACTTCTTTCCTGAATTGTGGTGTTGTCGTCATGCCCATCGTTTTCAGAGGGCGATGGTCCGACTTCCACCGACTTTATTTGCCCATTTCTAGGGGGCCGGATCTACCTTGGATTGAGCGAAGAACTTTCTTCGTCACTTCTTGAGAGCTGCCAAACGCTGCGCGAACTTGGAAAGGTCGATCGTCGATTTTGCTTTTGCGGTTCTTTCGAAGACTCCGAGCGTTGACGCGATCGCCGCACAACCGACGAGGCAATCCCAGTAATCGTTTTCGACCAATCCAGTTGATTCGGGCCTCCATTCAATATGCGTGGACCCATCTTTTCCACTGACCAAGTGTGGAGACTCCGCATCCGCACAATGCTCACCGAACATGAGGTGTTCCGAAGGTGCATCGAACAAAACGACAGCGCTCATTGAGTTGATCGGGACCGTGAGTGCTTCGGCCATTCGACTTTTCCAAGCATTCACGTCGACATTTAATTCTTTTACGCCGCGCTGCTTCTTCGGCGGGTCCAAAAAAGCACAGTCGATCCCCTTCTGCCTGCGAGTTTGCTTGAAACGTTGCCAATTCTGAGTTTTTGCCCCAATGAACTTTCCCTGCTGGGGATGAATTCGCGAGCGGTGCTCCGACTCGCGACAAAACCTTCGCACCTGTTCCGCATAGATCTTGTAGCCAACGTCAATCCCGAGTTTGTCGATTGAAAACACCGTGTCGCCGCCCACGAACTCGGCGGACATCAAAGCTCCGATGAGATCCTCCAACCCCTGAGCGATCGCATCAGACTTTCCGAGGCCCCCGTAAAACTCACTCAGGGTCGTCGGTAGCTCCGTTTTCAAGAAGTACGGTGTGCCCATATCGGGCATGGTGCCGTAGTCGAGCACGTAGCCCCTCCCCGAAATCGCCCAGCCGACCACGGCGTACGGCAAAAAATCGTTCTGCAAATCCACAAACGAAGTGATGACTTCCACGCCTTCGGGAACCTCGCGACGTTTGGCTGTAGTCGTCCGAGTCGCGATCTCGTCGGCGTTAAGATCAAAGAGTTCATCTGATGACGATGAATCGGAAAGTGGATTGAGTTGCTTCTCCGCCTCGAAACTCTTCCGATCCTTGGCACGCTTGATCATCGCGCCGTGCAACGCGGAAACTTCCGAATCCCGATCGTAGTCGTCGTCCCAGAAAACAACGGCTCCGGCGTGCATTTCCTCAAAGTAGTCGATCACAAACTGACGTGACCGGGAGTGTTTCACGTCATCCAGATCGAGTTCGTCCTCAAAAATCTCCTGCCACTCATTCCAAAGAGTCATTCCGCCCTCGCCGGGGTACTTTTTGATGCATGGAATTTTTTCTCCGGTCCAGGCTTTGGATTTCGCGCGGTCGACGAGCGTGTCTGCCACATCGTTGTTCTCGATCACTGTGACGGCCGCCATCGCGGCGACTTGCCTCTCGCCTCCGCACTCAAGTACGTCGCCGTTGATGATTTCCAGCCGACGCTTTGTCTTTGATTTCGACTTCGCCGTAGCGCGAGACTGCGGGTCGTCGACGAGCACTTGATCGACTCGCAAAGCCTCACCGCGTTGGGTGATGAAACTTTGACCGCGAATATCCTCCGAGATGATCGAAAGCGATGAGATGCACCATTCCTTCTCGTGGTGCCCTTCGATGTAGCCGCTCGAGATGAATTCAGCGGACCATTGGACCCCAGTTTTTTTTCCGTCGACGTGCTGACCAGCCGCAGCGTTGGTACGCCCGCCGAGACTCACGAGACAATGAAGCGACGCCGCGTAATCCGCCTGAAGCGTGACGTTCGTTCGGAGAAACTTCTTGATCTTCCCGAGAAGCTTTCGAGCGGTCTTGGTTGATGCCGAAATGAGACACACGAAACGACGACGGCCGGTGAGCACCGCCCAAAGTACCGAGCAGAGGAGGATCGTGGACTTACCGGCCTTGCGCATCAGAGCGATCGCCTTCTGCCCTCCGTGATCAATGATCTTTTGAATCAGCCGAATGATTCGCTTGTGGTCTGGAGCAAATCCTCGGAAGAACAGATTCCGAAAATGATGCGTGAGAAAGTATCGCAGCGAGATGTGACTGCGTTTCTTTCTGGTCGCATCCTCAAGGCCGATCGGGGGCGCACCGATGTCCTGATGGCTTCGGGTTGCCTTGCGTTTCGCCTCCGCAGATGCCGCTTGCATCCGCGCGCCGCGCTCCGATTTCGACTGACGGCGCCTTCGACGTTTCTTTGGTGGACGCGGTATCTGGCTCTCAAGAGTTTTGAGAGCCGCGGTGATGTAGTCGATATCGTCTTGATCTGAAGCTTGATCGATCAGCGCGAGTAGCTGTTCACGCTGACTCTGAATCGACGTCGGCTTCTGGATCATCCTCGTCGCCCTCCGCCGCTAGCCTCAATCCTGACGTGATGTTGTCGACGCGTTTTCTGAGCGAGGCTTTCTTTTCGTCGAGTGCAAGGTTCACGGTCACCGTGCTTTTCTCTTCCTGCTTCGGCTCGCTATCGAGATTGAGCCGATCCAACAACGCCAACGCTCGAGTCGCTGAGCACACGGTTCGGCCAGATGACTTTGGATCCTCGATCACCTGAATCAATCGCGCGACCGCAGTTCGCTTAGCCTTCTGTGTCATCGGCCAACGCTCTTTTGCTGCTCTCGCCATCAGCCTGATTTCCGCGCGTTTCAAGTTGGTCCTCGTGAATCCAGTATCGAATTCCCGCGACCCAAAGTTACGCGCAAGATGTGACAAGTTCAAACCGTAGGCTTATCCAAACAGAAAAACAAAACTGTTCCCATGGACAATTTCTGCCGCGTACCTCGGCTGACAGGACCCTAATCGGGTATCACGGTTTGCCCACTCCTCCACCCAAAAGTACTTGGAACGCACCAAAGAATCGATCGTAAGTTAGTCCGCAGGCCACGCCAATATAGAGAGCGTGCCTCCAGCTTAGGCTCTTGCGTAGATTCCTGAAGAACTCCGTGAATTCGTAGACATTGAAGATAATGAAGGACAACACTCCCGCCGAAACCAACTCAACAAGGTATTTGAAGGCCAACTCAGCTGAGAAAGAGGCATCAAGGTCAATCTTCATGAACGGCGCGTAACGGAGAAAGACACCAAGAAATGCGGAAAAGAAAGCCCATGTGCTCAACTTCGAGGTCGAAGGTGGAATGCTCACTGTTTCGACCGCCGCAGTCTGATACTCGCTATCTGTACCCTCACGTATCGTTGCCAGCACCGAAACCTTGTATTCTTGAGAAATATTGTCGGCTTTTGGAAAATCCAAAATGTAGTATTCCTCAAATGATCCCTTAGCTGGAATCGTCGCCAGTACAGGGGACTTGCGTTCGTCAAATCCCAATTCATTCTCGGCGAGACGAAGTTGCTCTTTCTTCGCTTTGAATGCTTCTATTCTGTTAATCTGCTCATGAGGAACAGGCTTACCGGACTCAGAGCGAGCAAGAAAGCGTTCGTACAAGATTTCTGCCTCGTCAGCAGAATCGATTGACAGTCGTAGCTCGCGTATTTCCCTTTGTTGGACTTCAAATCGAAACTGTCGGGAATACCAAAAACCGGAACGACCCAACTTCTCACATGCTTCAGCAGTCAAGTATGCCGCAAGAATCTCACTCAACTCCTTCCCAAGATCGTTTCGTTTTGCAGCTAGGTTACCGTATTCGCGGGATTCAATGAGCTGTACTTCAGGGGGGAAAAGTGCAGAAAGTTTGGCCACGGATATGGGTTTATCTCCCGTATTCTCAATAAGCACCTTCGCAATGATTCGACTTCCTCGAAAACCTTCAGTCTCGTTTGAAAGCCTGATTGTTGTGTGTTGCTCCTGCACCTCGCTTTGTCTTGGAACTCTTTTTCGCTTAGTTCTTTGTGCGGCTTCGCCAGTCTGCATATTCGCCATTCCCACAGTCGCTTTCCTACTTGCAAGATAATCTGCACAGTCTATTCGCAAGTTTTCTGCCGTGGTGTACCTGATTTTCCTACATTCGGGCGACTGCTGCTCGAATCCCCGATACGTTGCCGCCTGATTCGTCTCCGCCTTCGATAAGTCGGTAGAAAATGCCACCGGAGAGGCCCTGTATCGTCGTGTCTTCGGTGATTGCCCCATGGCCCGGAACGGTCGCCCATCCACTCCGCCCATTTGGCGAAGACTGCAGAGCCAAACTTCGGCCTGCCCACAACGCGTCGGATGTCGCTTTGAGCGTTGGATTCTCGAACGTTCCGCTTGGGTCATCCGCCCAAACGCTCACGCGCAAGAGTCCTCGATCGACGGGACGTGGCTGAATCTCGCCTCCTGTCGAGATTAGTGCGACTCCCAGTGCGTCGTTATCGTCGTCGTACGCTCGCATCTTTCAGCACCTCAAACCGTGGTTGAAACTAGCCGAGTTCATTCTGGGGACGAGAAGGTGATCTTCAACTACCAACTGATGTGCCAACGTCCCACCACGGCCAACCATTCCTTCTGTTCCATCGTCGGCCGACCATCTTCATCCAGATTCTCGAAGTTGGGTTTTTCGCCCAAGATCCTGACTGCGTAGTGCGTTGTTCGAAGTCCATCCGCGATCTCGACGGACGCGCGGTCAAGCTTTAGAGCGACTTGGCCGGATCGCGGCGAGAAAGGCTGAACGTTCTTGATTGAGGCCAGCGGCATGGTGTCGATCACATTCGGCTCAAAGTTCGCCGCGATATGCATTCGTTGAGCCTTAGTCTCCGCCTGATCAACCTTCGCTTGAACTATCGAGGCGAACTCGGATTCGAGTCGTTCCTCATGGTGGAATGTGATCGACACCTTGTAATTCCGAAGGTCAACTGGCTCGCCATCGAATCTCCGACATCGAACAAGTTGTCCAGACGCACCCTCGCTGAGATTCGTCGGCGCCAAATCGATCACGAGGGTACGCGGGTGTTGAAGATTCTCCAACATCCTAGACCTCTTTTGCAGCGAGCTCGTCCTCTTCTGGCTCTGGCGCGACCTCGACCGGCTCTGGCTGCAATGATGCCCGCTGCTTTTCTGCCAGATCATCGGGCATTTTGATGAACGCAACTCTCGAGCCGTATGCGACGCCGGGATCGCTGAAAATGCTTGGGTAGCGTAAACCGCTCCCGAATACCAAAGCCAAGACGCCCTCGGGGATATTGATCGAGTCATCTTTGTCGTTCTCAACCCACTGCACAGCCTCATTGGCTTCTCGTAGTTTCGCATCCGCCTTGTCGCGGTCATCGAAGGCTGCGTCTCGCTGCTGCTTCATCATCTCATGAGCTTCGTCTAAGCTAATTGCCTGATCCTCAAGTTCGCGAATGCGTTGATTGCGTTCCTCAATGTCAGCCAGCAAATCAAGCACCTGTCGAGCTTGCTCGCCTTCGCTCTCGCGCTCTTCGGGTTCAATTCCGGATGCCGCGATACCAGCGGCAATGCGTTCGATTTCCGCGAGTTCGCCCTCGATTACAACTTTGGTCATTTGATTGGCCTCATGTGTAGAAAGTGAGATCGAAAAACTACCAATCAAAAGTCCAAAGGAAAGCACGAGCCTGCACCGCAAGCTCGTCCATTCAGTTTCAATTCGCACATTGCACATCAACGAATTGGTTGCTTACACTTATTCCCGGTGAGGGCATTTGATGCACTCCAACCTCGCCTTCGCGGCGGCTGGTTTAGATTGGTCTCACTCCGGTCGCTGCGTTTACTTCTTTTCGATGGCGTCGATGAAAGCCATCTGAGCAGCGAATAGCTCATCTTCTTCGGTGAGCTGCTGATCGTTGGGGTGGAACGTTTCGTGACCTCGCACGACTCTAACTCTTCGTCGGTCGGCATTGCTTGGGCGATGGCTGCCTAACCAACCGCCGCAGGCAGCCTAGAGCGGATCTTCGCGACACGTTCCTGGTACTGCGAAACGGTCATCCCAACGATACACGACTTCTCAATCTGATTGAAACGCTGGGACCTCTTGATGGCGAGAAGGTTTTGCTCAACTGAAACAGAGCTGTCGACCTCCGCCACAATCGACGGGCATTGCTTTCTGCAGCATCGGTAGTAGATGAGTTCGACAATATCAGCCGGCAATCTAAACCGCTTGCGAACCTCTTTCATCGTGACGCCATCGGCAACCGCCTGAACCGCGGACTCGAATTGCTGAGCGCGGGGATACATCTGAATCGCATCATCCCGATTGATCTTCTTTCTCGCAAGCGAGCGTATGAATCTGTCGCGGTTGCCTCCGAGACGTTGGAATGCCTCAACCGAAATCAAAAACTTCTGTAGTTTGGATTCCAGGTTTTCGACCCGAGATTCGAGCCAGTCTCGATACACCCTTTTTGCTCTCTCATCCGCAGATAGTTTTCTCTGCGACTTCTTTCGTCTGGCTCGTGCGTTCACTCTCGCCATGTGCTGATCACGGTGGGTTTTGCGCTGAGAATTCCACTCATCAATTTTGGATTGGCGTTCGGCTGAGGCTTTCGGTGAGGAAACCTTGCCCAGCGACTTAATCGATTTCTGATGAAACTCGTGAACGAGACGAGCTGCTTTCTCGTGGTTACCTTTTGCGATATTGAGTTTCATTTGGTAGATCGCGTTTCGGCCAGCCGAAACGAATCTCGCTCTCAATGCGGGAAGGTCAGGCGCGCTCTTCGCGGCCTTCACAGCCCCGGGTGGAATCCTCAACGTGAAAGAGAGAAATTCCTGCGTGTACTCCGGTTTCCGATGAAGAATCTCTAAATCAGTTTCACCTCGAGCTCGCCTTGCCAGCACGTCAGAGACAGCTCTTGTGATGATCGAAACCGGCAATGTGCCTGTCGAAGCGTGCATGAGGTGCTTGATCACGACAGCTTTCACCGTGCGGTGATGCCGAGCCGCTTCTGCTAGTGGTATCCCAGAAGTGATGCTTGAGAAAATCGCGGTCGCAACATCAATATCGACGAGCTGATTCTGATCAGATCCATCTTCGATCGGTGGCGCAGTTTCTTCTGGCAGAGCGTCTTCATAACCATGCATGGAACCAAAACTGTAAGGCTGCGGAACTGGTGACGCTTGAATCGGCTCTCTAAGACCGTCGAGGCAATCCCACAACATAAAACGCCGACACGGCAGAATCTGATTGCTTTGAGATGCGGTGAACTCAAGGAAAACTACTTCTTCAGAAACCTGACACACCCGATCGAATCGAAGGAAACCACTTGGGTAGGATCTCCACTCTTTAAAGCAACACGAGCCCGCAACCTCGTAACAGAGATGATTGAGGATCGAATCATCTTCGGGGCGGTTAAATCGCAGGAAGAAGCTTTTTTCGGTGCTCATATCGCCCCGGTGTACGGGGAGAGAAGGCCAAAAGGAAGCGCCACTAACGCGGACGCTCAGAGTGCTCGCCGTGTTGCAAAACGGCACCCAGCGTCAAGCCCTCTCCAACACGGGCTCGGATTTGATTTGGCATCTAGGCCGTGAGCGTTGCCTCTCGCCTCGTCTCCTCATTCAAAGCAATCTCAAAGACGCCGCCGAGCAAGTGCTCATCGGCAACTTCGAAAAGCATTTCAAGCTCCTCGTCCGAAATCTCTTGAACCCGCAACGAAACAAGTTCCTCAATCTCCAACTCCGCCGTCCGAAGCTGTTTCCCAAGTTTCTGTACTTCTGCAACCATGACTTCCTAACCCGTTGTTGGTTTCATGTTTTTTTCCTCCGTGAGTTTCTCATTGCTTCACGACGTTTCGCGACTCTGACAGCAAACCGAGGATTCCCGCTTAGAGTGGGAGCAGCAGGGGTCCGAACGTCGCCGTTGGGAAAGTCGGGCTTCGTCACCGCGTTAGCTTCATCAAGCCATTCACGGCGGAACCGGTACTGCCTTCCGAATCGAGCGTATTGCAGAATTTGAACCTTGCACTTGCGCCGAATCGTAGACACCGAGCACCGCAGGTATTGCGCGGCCTCACTGATCGTTAGCCAAGTTTTTTCATCCATGGCCGAAGCTTACGCACGCCAAATTCGAAGCGTCAACAGCGTTGGATTTGAGGTTCATTCCGTTCCTGATTTGTTTCGAAGAAACGGAGCATCGCGACTGCGCGAGTGTGATCGTTTTGCCCAAGCGCGGTGAAATTCGTTCTGAGCTATTTCTCAGAAACGACACGCAAAAAAATTTTGAAGTTTTTCTTGCAGCACTACGCAGATCGAGTGCCAGCAGCCAGCCGTTTTTCTTGTGCTCGCAAACTGCGCTCCCTCATCCTTTCTTTATGTTCGGCTTCCCGCTGCTCTTCCTTTTTCCTATCCAGGAAAACTGGAAGATCTGATCTCCAATCTCGGATTGCCGCCTCAAAACTCCCGCGATCCTCCATCCAACCAGAAGCCTCTCGATCCGCGATGTAGCAATCGATGTGCTTTTCAGCTGTTTCCGGATCAAGCTTCTTCTCTTCAATCGCGAACCGCAGAAAGTTCTCTCTCGTCCGCGTTGGCCTATCTTTCTTTGCCTCCGCTTCCGCTTGCTCGCGAGCCCTTTTCTTGCTGGTGGATAAGCTTGCGGTAGCATCGGGATCAAGAACGGGAGCACCACCCCAGCGAGTACACTCCTCCAGAAACCACGAACGCCAATCAAAACACGGCACGCCAATCTTCACCATCCAGCCGGACTTTTGCCCTCTGAGCCAGAATCGCTCGGCATACTGAATAGCGTCCGGTCGTTTGCCATTCTTTCTGCACTCGACGGCAAATGCTTCGATTTCTTCCAATGATTTTGGCTTGTCGGGGTCGCGCAGATTTTGGTCTCGCACCCACTTCCTAAACCGCCATAACGGATCAAACACGGGCCGTCCGTTCGCCATTATCCACCTTGCCGGCGTGAAGTGATCAAGAAAACCGTCGACGCACTCCGGGGCTCGCGCATACCGAGGGTCACTCTCAGCGAGCTCAATCGCATACTGCTCAAGTTCTTCGCGGGTCGGCGGAACGACGGCAACTTCCTTGGCCTTTGTGCCGCATAGCTCGAATGCCAGCTCGGCTAAATGGTTCTTCTCTTTTGGAGTCATCATTCTTGGTCCGACGCGTGCGTAAACGCCGCGCATCACCGCAACGCGTGAATCACTGTCCTCAGAAGCTAGGGCAAGAAATTCGCGTTGATCCTTTTTGTCGACGGCCAATCGATTGATAAGCGTTCCCTGCTTTGCGGTAATGAGCTCACGGCAATCCGACGTTGCCCCGGTTTCCGATGGCTCAGGCACCGCTTCAACGAAAAACTTAACCTGCGATCTCACAGCGGGTCCCACGTCGTCGGGAAGGCTATTCAGGAGATCTACCGCGAGGTTGAGCCTTTCATGAAACGCGAGTGATTCAACGTCGATCAATGGCTTGGATGCTGGCTGTGGTTCAAGAGAATCGGTGCTGTCAGATGCAACTGATCCATCTGGTTTCGCCGTTGGTCGCACGCTAACAGCTTCCACAACGTCACCCCCTCGGTCTGACGGTTGAACCGGCTGTGGTTCTTCATCGACTTGGGGCGATGCAACCTCGCTTCGATTCGAGGCTTCAATCGCCGATTCAACAGACTGCCCCCCTCCTGTGGCTGTGGAAAGCGACTTCTCAAGTCGCTTCTTGGTTGGCGAACTGCCAAGCGATTTGAATTGGTTTTTTGCGAAGGCAAGAAAACCGGTGATGGATACGACCGGGGCGTCCTCTAATTCGCTTAGCATCTTCAGCTTCGCGATGTTCTTTTGAAATGTGTGTGGCGGCCCACCTTCCCGAAAGACTTTCTTGTAGCGTTGTCGCTGTCGCTTCCCGATCCTGCACGTCTCATGAATCAAACGGTCTTTGCTCTCTCGGCTCATGTCGCTTCCTTCAATCGCAACAAGTTTTCTCCCGATCAAATAGGCCACGACGATGGTGCTCACGCCATACAGCGAAATCTCGTTTCGAAGGGCTTTAATCTCATCGCGCAGCCTGCTTGCTGAAAACTCAGCGTCGGGAGCGTGGAGCATCTCCATCAGGCCGGAGTTGTCGACAAACGTCATTTCTTCTGCAGCTCTCACGATCAATTCTCATTCTCAAAAATCTGTGCTGGATCCTTCGTTGCAGTACGTCGCGCTCGCTCACTCAAGCGCCGCGCCCACGCGGGCGGCTTTTGGTTTAGTTCAAGCTGGCTCCGTCGTCGTTGAGAGCCTCACACCGGTCACCTCGCACGCATCGCGAAAAGCCTGTTCCACGTTCTCGATGTGGCTCGCCTGCGTGTACAACGCATCGTGGAGCGTAAAGATCGGAGCGTCGGGAAAGCGGTCGAGGAGAAGCCGACAGACGACCTCAATCACAAAATGCGATTCAATCCGCTGCAGATGCCGAATCAGAATCGAGTGGTCGTCACGATTTACTCGGCGGATGAATCGATGAACCTGGGGGAACCGTCGCGCGAAGTAGGACTCGACTGGCTCTTTACCGAGATCTTCTTTCCGCCTGTAGTCGCCTCGCTTGGCAAGCACATCGACCATGAATTGCGACTTGCATCTACTGCGACTTAGTCCGGTGCCACGCTGCAGTTCGTCATAAAGCTGCCCACTGGCTGCAAGATCAATAAAGTCCTGTGTTGTGTTTTCAATGCCAGATTCCCCCCGAACAGTACCGGAGGGCCGCGCAACATATAATGAATAGACACCGTCGGATCCGTTACCTCTGATTTTGAGTCCCGATGTGTTCCCTTTGGTTCGATCTTGTGTTGGTGTGTTGTTGAATTTTTTGGCTTCACCGCTGAGTATTGATGCAAGAAAGGCCAGTTGAGAATTGACAATATCGACGCTGAAAAGTCGCTCGCCGTTGCTGCTTAACGTCATGCGAATTTCCCGCTTCACTCCTCCCAATGAAGTGTGTGCCCTTCCCTGTTTGCAAACCGAATAGCGGTGTGCTTTTTTCTGGATTCGGTCGACAATGAAACGCTGGCCGATTTTTTGCTCGGGGGTGAGTGTCGCGATGATCTCAAGAGCTTTCTCGGCGTCGATTTTGAGGGAGTGCTGCATTCGATCGAGATCGTGATCCTCAGGCCGCCATCGCTCTTGATTCTGCTCACGCCACTCCCTGTGAAGTCTCTCAAGTCTTGAACGGGTCTCCGGATTCATCACACGCGCCCACTGAATGGCATCGTCGGAGAACTCGTTCGTGAGCCGATACCCAAACGACTCCACGCCCTGCGTGTATGGAGATCGAGTTACCACGTTGGCTTTGAGAAGAGGCTTCACCACTCGCGATGCGTAGCTCCGGCCCAGAGCTTTCTGCAGATGTGGAGAATGCAGAACTGCTCCCCCATCGTCGCTCCACGCACTCCGCCGAATAACCGACGAAACGAAGTAGCGGCAAGCATCTACGTATTGAAAGCCCACGAATGTGTCGGGGCGAAAACTTATCGGTGTTCCGAGTCTCATTTGCTCGCGCTGGATTGCCGCGCGAGCACTGATACAATGCATACGCGATTGGTTTCGCAGCCATCAAGCATTGTCTGGACAACAATTCACAGCTTGGTGGCTTTTTTCATGCGCCGATCGCAATGACGATCGACGCTTCTTGTTTAAGAGGCGATAGGTCCAAGTTCCATCGCTCAGAAACCCCGATTTCGCGGGGTCATTGTGGATCCGCAATCTCCAGAAACTCCAACGATTGGGTCGTTGGATAGCCGAGCGACTGCAGCTGGATCACTGCTCGGACTAATGATTTCAGGTGTTGGAATTCGTCATCCTCAAGAGCAAGTCCTTTGCACAACTTGCAGAGTCTCGATGTTCCAACAGCATTGGCCTTAAAGGAATCTTCAAAACTCTCGAAGGTTGTTTCGATGGTTTGCTCGCATTCCGGGCAGGTGATTCGGATTTTGCCAACGGATTTCAGTCTGAGTTTCATTTCGTGATTCTCAATCACGACGCCACCTCCTTTCGGTTGGTAGCCTGAAGGAAGCGAGTCAGGGCTTGCACCGATGTCATCTGCTTGCCGCCAACTTTGACGGTCTCAAGTCGAACGCCGCGGATGCCGCGTTTGGCCCATCGCCAGACGGTACTCACGTTGGGTCGGGTCGGGATTTCTCGCGTCGCCTGAGCGAGCGAAAGCAGGTCCTCAGTCAAGAGATCAACAGTGCTCACGATGCCACCTCCTCCAACTCAGGAGCGGCTACCCTAGACTCGATTTCCTCAAGCTCTTGTGACGCACGAAGCACCACACGCAACTGGCGGATACGTTCTTCACACGCGTCAATCATGCCCTGTATGCGACCCGGCCGCGTTATTGGACCGACGAACAGGATGTCGTTCTCATCGTCTTCACCACACATCGAAATCACCTCTGGGTTTGAGTTGCCCGAGATGATTCCACGTTATCGCACGCCTGAAAGTCGTGCGTTGGATGCGTGTTGGGTGTGTGTTGAGTTCAAGCCTTTCTCAGCCCGTCTTTTGCGGCAGATTTCCACGCCGTCACAAGACAGAAATGTTCCTCTTTTGGGCTCGATTACGACTAACCCCAGGGAACGCAGATTCGAAAAACGTCCTTTGGACCCGGTATAGCCAGCCAGTTTCAAACAATGATCTTGCGATATCATGCTGGCTCTACTGGAATGACCATGCCCGTAGAGTGCATCCAAAATCGCAAGATCGATGTGATCTAGTTCATCTACAAGCCTCTGCAATCGCTCGTCTTCCGTATCCGTGTCCTGACTCTGTGAGGGAGTAAAAATTTCTGGATCCGTTAAGAACTCGCGGTTTCCAGCCAACGATTGTAGATGTGCTAGCTTACTGTCTAAGCAGACAACAAAGCGTTCCATCGCTTCAACCTCAGCGTCCATCTCATCGCCAGTTTCGGCCGCCTCAACCGCCACGATTGCATCTCGAGCGGCTTCATAGCGAATCAAAACCAACAGGTCGACAGCGTTCATGATCGCACAGTCGAGCGCAGCTTGCTCCTGTTCTGGCGACCGATACAGGTCGTAAAGCAACTTGTCGACGTCTTGCCTCACCTTGCTGCTGCGGTCGAGCGAGTACACGCTGAACGCAGCTTGCTTCGCAAAAGAGCATACAGGAGCAAGAACTCCGTCTTCTTTGGACTTAATCGCTTCTTCAACCAGCCTCAACAGAACATCAGTCGTGTGAACGTACTTCCCGCAAGCAGTTCTGCTAATCTCTTGCTCATTCATTTTGGCTCTCTCAATCAGGGTCAAAGTGGTAGTCCCGGCGTGAGGTGGCATCCTCTCGCCGGGGCGTTTCTAGCTTAACAAGTTTGGAAATTTCAGCCGAGTGACGGCGCGCTCTTCGCCGCCTGCACTGCCTTTTCTTTGCTGACCTGGGCGTAGATTTCAGTAGTGTCTACGCGTGAATGGCCTAGCAATGCCTGTGCAGCTTCAACGCCCAAAGCTTGACGAACGAGCGTTCCGGTCAAGTGTCTGATTCTGTACGGATGCCAGTGAGCCACCTTCGCTTTCTTTGCAGCACGTTTGATCGCTTGGTGATATCCGTTTGTGGTGTACCTCTCTCCGGGCACCCGTTTCGGATTTGCTTTTCGGTTGGTGCCAGGCCGGTTTCCACAACTCTTAGGTGTCTTTCGTTTCTTCGCTGCCTCCGCGTGGCGAATAGCCATCGCCTCACGCGGTGAGAAACAGTAGGCGTCTGATGCTCTATCGACGAGGAACGGTGCCAAAGCATCGCGTGCATCGCCGACGATCGGCACCGTCTTCGTTTTCCCTCGATGCGAAGTCTTGTGAGAGGATGGCGTATAGAGCCAAACGTCGCCTTCGGTCCGAATGTCACACGGCCGAATTTTGCACACTTCACCGGGACGCATTCCGGTCTGAACTTGCACTCTCACCATTGCTTTGATGATTGGGCTCAAGTGCTTCGCCGTAGCTTCTACTATCTCCAATTCGACGGGCTCGACTTTCTTCGTTTCCGGGGCACTTGTCTGGCCATAGCGCAACGCCTCAAGAGTCTGCAGCCTGACGATGACGTTCACGTCAACAAGCTCGCGGCTCACCCCATAACGGAAAATCTTGACGACGCATCCTGTCAGTCGGTTGGCGTAGCTTCGTGAATTCCCATTCGCAACAAACGTGTTTCGCACTTCCTCCAAACGACGCGGCCCGAATTCATTTGCCGGTACGTCGCCGTGCTCCAATTCAAGCAACGTGCAGAGACCGTTTGCCCGATTCGTTTCTTGCCGGTTCCCAGAGTAACGAGCCTTCACGTGCTCGCGATACTCTGCACAGACCTGCGCGACGGTGATGACTGTTTCCGCCTGACGCTCTGGTTGACCCGGCGGCTCGGTCATTCCATTGGAAACGTACTCGCCACAGAGAGCGAGGTACCGAGCCTGTGCTTCCGGCGAACCGTGTGGCCCTAGATAAAAATTCTTCCCGCAAAACGTGACAACGGACTGGCCAGAGATGTGGTACCGCAGCGACGGCAACCCTTTCTTTCGAGGCATAGCGATCTCTCCATTTCATTCTTGATACGGAAATATCAAGAACGGGCTTCAAAGCCGAGTCGCTCGCCACTTTGGCGGTAACGCTTAGATGCGTTTCAACCGGTAAAAAACGGGGTCAAACATGTTCCGTGACAAGTAGCGGCAGAGGGACTCGAACCCCCGACACGCGGATTATGATTCCGCTGCTCTAACCAGCTGAGCTATGCCGCCAGATTGGGTGAACGCATGGGCGCTCGGCTCGTCGACACCGATTTGGCTCGGCGTTGACAGTGCCCCCACTAGGGATCGAACCTAGGACCCACGGATTAAGAGTCCGTTGCTCTGCCAGCTGAGCTATAGGGGCGGGGCGGTTTTTCGTGTGCTGGCTACAACCGGACTACAACTGACAGCCTATTTTGACACACGATTTACCGCAAAAAATGCCCTGAACGACGCTTGGGACGTTACCCAGGGCCATGCCACCGCCAAGCTTGGGACCGACGGTGTCAGACCGAGTTGTATCAAATGGTTGTAGCACTGCAAAGGCTGTCCGGCCGACCAAACCGTACCCGGACTTTCCGCTCACGCCGCACGCCTCCGGGAAGTGGTGCAAGAAGGTTCGGGGCAAGCTTCACTACTTCGGGATCTGGGATGGTCCGACCGGCGCTCTGAACGAATGGCTGGCGGCCGAGCCGCACATCCGCGCGACGGACGAGTAGAAAAGCGACAACTCGGAGGCGGACATCCGGTATCTGTGAAATGCGTTTCTGGATTCGAAAGAACAGCAGCGAGACCACGGCGGACCCAAGCCCTCGCTGGGGCAAACCCTGTCCGCAAAGTCTGGACAGCAAATTGGATGGAAACCGTCACGAGTTACTCACAGTGTTTGTACGAAATCTTCCCGCGTTAGCTATGTCGCTGTACTACTGTTTTTCGGGCTTTGGGGCCCGGAGGCAAGCTGTTGGCGATGAGCACTGAATCACGCATCGCCAACAGCTTCGCCACCAACGCTAACGCGAGAATTCCTACCAGGTGAACGACACCAGCTCTGCAGAACTAAGTGATTTTCCCATTTGCGTACGGATGACGCTCACTAGAATTTCCTCTCATGACTTCAACTGTCCACGCCGAGGAGGCGGACGGTAGTCACTGGGGCACCAGGGGCAAACGACCACCATCGCCAATTCGGCCTGGGCAGTTCTTTACAGATCTTCTGACTCGCGGACGGAAGATTCCGCGGGTTATCGTACGATGCCAGCTCGGCTCTGATTCGCAAAGCGATGATGCCATCGTTGATACGACCTTCATTGAGGTGTTGGAGCAGCTTAACGCTACGCTTGAGCGTGCGAAGGCGTTTACCAACAAAGATCTTTTATCAGCAGTCGTTGGTGAAGCCAGTGATCTAGAACAAAACCCGGGGTAACATTCTGCCACCCCGGGCCACCGTTGAGGCAGGGGCATTGCCTTAACAGTGTTTCAAAGTTTTATCACCGAGCGGACCGCACGGGGCCAAGCGTTGTTTCTGTTCACACATGCGATTCGTCCATGCTGTGCGTGAGCGGCCACACAACGCAAGTACGTTCCTCAAGTACGAAACTACCCATCTGAGTTCAGGAGGGGGCAATGGGATTGTTGATTTTTGATGGTAATGACTTCGGTTGTCAAATGCGGATAGTTTGTGAAACGCGTTCAGCATCACTAACTGCGGCATGTCATGGCTGTCGATCAACAATTGCGATCTACTCAATCTGCATCTTCCTTGGCGAATCGAGCAGAGCTTGGTGAGCTGATAGCACTTCTAGAACGTGCGACCGCCGTTCTCAACACAGATGTGTCGTACTCACTCGAAGACTTGAAAAGACTTAACGACAGTCTCGGACGCGAGTTCAGGATTCAGGAATCCACTTTTCGTGAGTTGGTGAATACGAACCGAAAGCATGTTGCGAAAGAAAGAAACCCGGGGCGATAGGCGGACCGCCCCGAGCCACCAATGAAATCAGGGTAAGGTTTCACCAGTGCCTGAAGAGAGTAGCGTGCACAACCACCGCACGCCATCTCGCGTTTCAAGAAGCAGGTGAGATCGGAATAGTGTGAGGGGCGTCCCTTAGCAGAATCAATGACAGCCCATGGCTTCTCCAAGCCATGGGCTGTCACTCGCTCAACACCGAAATCACGCACTGGAAACGAAGAAATCCAAATACGTCGCGGCAGCCAACGGTACGACAGCCACGTGCAGTTGCAAGCAAATAATCGGTGACATTGGGTGTCACCGGCTCACGCAGAAACCGCGTATCACAGTTTTGCTCTATCCCGATCCAGACGTGGTATCATGGGAGTCGGTGATTCGGTGAGATGAACACTTTTGCTCGCGCTCCTTACACATCCTTGAGAAACAAAGATGAATTCCACGCTGAAGGCCGCCCCAGTCGTGATCGCTGTTCTGGTTATTGCCGTTTTTTTTGCTGACGCTAATGCCAACAATCAAGCAAAGACGAATGGGTCGAGTGAAGCACAGTCGATTGGCCGCTTCCAGATCACGTCGTTTGCTACCAGAAATGACGCTTATGGCGGAGGCTACTACGTCATTGATACGACTACAGGTGAAGTCTGGAGAGGCACGGGTGATAAGAGTTTGGTACAGGTGTCCGAGGCCCTCCTAGATGCCAATGACTGAGCTGACAATGAGCTCCAATGAACTAGTCCGAACCGCCAAATCCGCGGAAGCACAGAAGTTTCAGTTTTCGCTTCGAATGCTGCTTGCGATTTCTTTCGTGACTTCATGTTGGTTAGGCATTCTGCGACTGGCACCCCACGTAGCCATTTTTCTATCAGGAGTCGCACTGGTAGTTGTTGCAGTCTTGTTGGTCATCCGTCTTCGACGCAAGCAAACGTCTCGGCTCGCAGGAGCGGCGGTTTTAGTGTTTGCAGGAATTGCGATCTTCTACTTCTACCTGCTAAGCATAGGGCCAGTCGTCGCGATGACTGAGAACGCTCTTGGCAACAATAGGGCTGCCATTAAGTTCTTCTACGCGCCAGTTTTTTGGATTCATCACGAAACGCCGCTTGCAGAACCAATAGAACGATACGCGGCGTTGTGGGGTTGGCACTAGCACGCAGGTGCCGACCAAAACCCAGGTGCGATGACACACACTTTCTGAGCAGAATCATGAGTCTTTCTCGACGTAGTGCCGCGGCAGCAATCGGAGGCACAATGGCTTGCCTCACAATGCAACCCAACTGTGTTGCAAGAGAAGAAGCGTCGACTGAGTTGAGTGCGTTTGAGGGAATATGGAAGTCTCATTACCGGACAACTTTCATCTATCTGATCATACAGCCCAAGCAAAAAGCCATCTTCGCACTGTTGGATCAAGGGTACGGTTTCGATGAGATGCTTTGGACACCAGCCGAGAATGGGATCATCGTACTCGGCTACCCGATGCTGCGGCTTTGGAAAACGAGTCGCCCTGATCGTTGCAAGGTTTGCATGCAAGAAGTGCCGCCTCATGCAACGAATGATACGTTCGTCCGGTTTCCCCTCAACTTTTACATGACACGGCAGAAACAGGTTCGGTTGCCACTATCTATCGAGCAAGTCAAGATTCCCGAAGAATGGCTTGGGATGCAACCGCCTGAGGACTTTGACCGATTGGTTGGGAAACCGCGAGAAGCGAAAAAGTAGTACGTTCGATGGCGAAGCCGAATCCGTACAAGCCACCGAGTGAGCTAACTGGATCTTCGCAACAATCACGCATCAAATCACCTGCGGACAAGAGATTGGCAAGATTTGCTCGGATAACGTTTGTAAGCTGGGCACTCACAGTCGCGATTTGTATTGGGGAATTGGTGACAGCGCAAATGCAGAACGGAATTCTGTATCCGTACCGGATGCTCATCCCTACTGTTGCCTTAGCGGCATTCGCGGGAGTCGCTTACGTTTTCTTTTTGTTTTCAGCGCGCATTTTATGTTGGCTGGCGCTGTTCGCTCTTTCCGCCAAATCAAGAAAGAAACCCGAGGCGACATTGCTGCCACCTCGGGCCACCAGCAAGGCAGGGGCAATGCCTCGCCAGTTTGTAGCCCCGTAGCAGTAAATGCCTTCTCCCAATTAAGCAGGCTTAAGGTGTGATCCGTCAACCCTTATTTGTACTCCAAGGAAAGAAACGTTCATTTTTCACCATTGTTTCTTGAGCTGGGGACTGTCCGTATTCGCGTCGACAGCTTCTTCGCACCTCGCGGCAAGGGACGGAAACATTGGCTAAGATTTTGGTGTCGGCCCAGTCATTTGCAAGCCATCGTTTCTAAGGTCGTGACACTCACTCATCCCGTCGAAGCGTTGCTTGCGATTCCCCTTTTGGTGACGGGTGTCTCGCACATACTGCATCCCGTCGTGTGGAAGGAGTTTTTTGAAGAGCTCCATGCGATGGGATCGCGTGGTGTTCTCTGGAGAACGTTTGCCCTCGAATTATGGCCTGCTGCGGTAATCGTTACCTTTCATCAGCAGTGGAGTTGGCCAGGTTTGCCAATCACGCTTTACGGTCACGCGTTGATGGTGAAGGTCATTGTTTCGCTGTGCTTTCCGGCACTCGGTCTGCGATCACTCGCCATGGCAAAAACCCACGGAAAGACGGGGTTCCGAAGCGCCGGGATCGTGCTTTGCTTGCTTGCTTTGCTATGCCTCTACCGGCTTCTCAGTTGATCAAACCGGAAGAGTGTCAGGGCTTTCGGCGCGAAAGCTTCTAGGGAAACCAGGAGAAAAACCTACACAACGCGCGGTTGTGGTTCGTACCTTTTCAAACAGGGAGGTTCCACCATCAAGAAGCCGACTTCACTGCATCGGGGCAGCGTAGTGCGAGGTTTTCCGATTTCGGTCCTCCTGAGTTGACGAGTGATGCGTCCACAAATCTGTTCGAACCGTGCGTCCGTTGCAGCTGATGTATCAGGCATGGAAGACGT
>JBCCOI010000007.1:0-43628 GCA_039025515.1 Planctomycetota bacterium | reverse complement strand
GTTCCCCCCGGTTCAGTCGATTTTCAGTGGAAGGCTGCTTCGATATGATACTCGCGCCGTCGGGAGCGTCGAAAGTCAATGGAGGCAGCAACAGACTAGGTGCATCATTCACTTTGCGTTCGATCGTGCGAGTGATGCCATCCCCGGCACGAAATTCTCGGTCAAGGTCGCTCCACGATTGCGACGACGCTAGCGAATTGAACGTGAGCGTCGTTGAGCCATCTTTGGGAAAAACCACTTGCAGCGACTGTGGTTCGCTGGAAACAGAATCAGTCACCGTCGATTCCGATGGAACATAAGTCTTCTTCTCGATACTCAGTGCGATCGGTGGAATCGACAATGGGCCGGCACGATGCGGATAGATCCACCATTCGTAACGTTGTCCGGTATACGAGTCCCCCGCGATCGTTTCACTGAGACGAGTATTCTGTGACGGAGGGACGTAGACGATCGCCCCGTCGACGTCAAACTGCGGAAGCGACGGAATGCGTGCCCAAGAATCCTTTCCGAGTACATCGACGATCAATACGACCCGCTCACCGACAAGAGCTTCCGTTTCGGGACGGATTGCGGAACGAACCTCCGTTGCGTCCTGAGACATTACGCATCGTGGTGAGACAAATGCCCCGACGAAAACGTAGCCATAGAGCCATATTCGGCTAATCGTCTTCATTCGACGCCCCGACGTTTTGCTCGTTTTGCCTTGCGACTTGGTAGGCGAATTTTGCTCGCAGAAAATCACCGGGCGTCGTTTGCACCTGCCGCAACCAAAGTCCTCGCATTTCTTCATCGGTCAATTGAGCGACATCGGCTTGCTCGCTGTCACCAGACGGACCTTGGTCTTTCATGGGCTCATAGACAATCTCGTCCGCTTCTAGCTTCCCGTCCGTCATCTGACCGCCTTCGTCGCGCAGACGTTCCGCGCGGCCACGTGCAATGTCGAGATTCCGCATCGCGTCATTGCGATCCGGTTGCAAGTCGAGAACTTGTTGGTAGAGGTCGACGGCATCCTCATACCTTCCAAGCATCACCAATGCATTGGCTTGATTAAACCTTTGGTCCGGACCCGCCAGCGTCGAAAACGTTTGAAGTGCCTTCTTGAAATCCCCCGCCCGATATTCTGCAATACCTCGCCAGCGTGGATCGATAAACGTCTCTGCTGCTCGACCAGGGTCGTCCGCGTCCAGGAAACGTTGCGCTAGCCGGTCGGCGTCGACCCAGAACGCCCTTCCTTGACGGATCCAGGTGCCAAATCCCATCGTCAGGATAACCAGCGTCCACGCCCATGGACTGCAAATCTGTTGTACAAGTCTTAGTTTCATGTCTCGATACTCCAGCCCCGCCGTGCCCACGCCAAACTGCAGATCGCTAATGGAATCACGAACCAATAGCCGTCATCTCGCCACTTCGTCGCGTCCCCAGAGACGACATCGACGATGGACCTATCCGCTTGAGCGAGTATTTTTCGAATATCGGCATCGTCTGCGGTTAGCAACTGGGTGCTCGCCTCAAGGCTCTTGGAAGCGTCACTGATTCCGGAACCGGCTAGCTCAGAGGCGTCACGCAGAATGGCATAGAAAAGTACCGACTGATTTACGCGCCGGTCAGACTCTACTGTCCGCGCTGAATCGGTCACAACCAAAATGCTACCGCCACCTCCCGTCCGCTCATTCTGCGCGGCGGCAAGCGAAATCGCTTCGCTGAGAGCGTCACCCTCGACGGGCATAACATCCGGCTGCAACGATTCAAGCATATGATTAACAACATCTGAGTCGTTTGTGACCGGCAACACCAAGTGGGCCGAACCGTTGTAGGCCACGAGTCCCGTTCCCGCCGATCCACGTTCAGAAAGCAACATAGCAAGCTTGGCTCTGGCCCTTTCCAACCGCGACGGCGAAAGATCTTGGCTGGTCATAGACTGTGACACACGGAGCACAATCATCAACGGCGCACGATCGTCTCCGAACGGGGACGGTTGCCTTCGAAAGCTAGGACCGGCAAGGGATAAAACGGAAAGGATCCAAATCGGCAGCAATAACCGGGTCGGCGTGAGCCAGGAATCAGATCGAGGCGGAATCACAAGATGACGCAACAGATGGGGTGCAATCTGTCCGGCGAGTGATTGCTCAGCTCGACGTCTCCATCCAATAAACCACCAGAGTCCGATCGAGGCCGGCAACGCAATCAGCCACGCGGGTCGCAGGAAATGGAAAGAATGAAAGAAATCACCCATGGTCACTCAAGACCTTCGCCGAAGGAGGTCTATCCGAATCAATCGGGTCGCCCCCGAAAGGAGCCGGCCTAAGGAGTCGTCGTCCGGCGCTTCCTATCGACGTAAGAACGAAGTAGACGATCGAAATGAGGAACGCGATCGCCACAAACGACGCGTAATGATCTGTCTTTGGACGAACCGAAGTCGATTCGACGGGGCGAACAGACAACGCGTCAAGCTTTTCGTAGATCGACTGCAACTCGGATCGGTCTTCCGCAAAGAAGTATGAACCTCCCGTACTTTCTGCGATTCTCTGCAGCGTCTCTTCATCCATCGCTTCCTCACCGGCGATCGTCGGGTCTCCGATTCCGATCGTATAAAGCGTGATTCCGTTGTCCGCCGCAATCTTTGCGGCCTCGGTCGGAGGAACGCGGCTACCGGTGTCATTTCCGTCTGTCAAGCAGATCAGCATACGTTCGTCGAGTTCGCTGCGTTCAAACACGGTAATTGCCAATCCGATCGCATCACCAAGCGCGGTTTTAGGCCCCGCCATGCGTACCGCCGTTTGATCGAGCAACTCCTGGCAAACTTCCAGATCTTGTGTGAACGGAATTTGAACGAAGGCACCTGAGCCGAAGACGATCATTCCGACGCGATCGCCGTGGCGCTTAGCAAGAAAACCATTGAGCACTTCCTTGACCGCGTCCAGTCGCGTCACAATTTCTCCAGACGGATTCCGAAAGTCCTTTGTCTCCATCGAGCCGGACAGGTCGATCGCCAGCATCAAGTCGCGCGTGGGGATCTCCTTGGTGATGGGTGGTTGCAACGTCTGGGGTTTCGCCAACGCGACTACCAATAGCACCCACACCGAGACGTAGCAGGTCGCTTGTACCAAGCCACGGCGCAGTGGCACAGCGTCGCGCGAAGTGGCCGTCCCGGTGGCCTGCACGAACACTTCGAACATTGGGACACGAACGGCAGGTCGACCGACGGAAAAGCTCGGCAGAAGGTACCGAATCAGCAGTGGAAGCGGCAGCAGAATAAGGACCCAAGGGTATGCTAGGATCATGGCTCACTCTCCCCTCCATGCACGACGATCCAGTGCTTTGCCACGCCACAAGTGTGCCTCCACAAGTCTGGTTCGTCATTCGCCGACCCGGAGACGGCGGAAGCCACCGCCAACCGCTCGGCCGCCACCGCAGAAAAATCAACCTGGTCGTTCGTTGACGAAAGGAACTGCATCCAGTCACTACCTGCCAAGGAAGCGACCCGCTCGCGCGGAAACGAAACCAGAGCGACGCGTTTTAGCAATTCTGAGAGGGCCAGAAAATCGCCAGGCTTGATCTCCGCAAGTTCCCTGACCGCTTGGCGACGGTAGGCTCTACGGCGGTACCGTTGGATTAACCGGAACGCCAGCACGGAAAACCAGAGCAAAACGATTGCTACCAAGAACATCGATCCCGGCGAAGGAGGCCACCAAGAAACCCTCATAGGCGAAACGACGTCTCTCAAGAGATCCAAACTATAGGGATCAGCCTTCATCACGATGCCCCAAAAAACGATGGAGCTGGGGCAACGCATCGCTTTCCGTACTCAATGGGAAGATGGGAGCTTGCAATCGAGTCTGCAGAGCCAGCACCTCCTCAAGACGATCGGTCGCCGATTCACGCACGGTTCTCGCCCGCCGTCCTGGACGGAGCTCCATCTGCAACTCGCCATCGCTGACGACCATCTGCGTACCGTCCGGAAGATTAGACGCCGACGGATCATGAACAAGAACTCCGATCAAGTCATTGTGTCCCGCAATTTTATGCAAACTGGAAACGCATGCGTCATCCAGTCCAATGAAGTCACTCACAACAACGACCAAAAAATCGTGCCTTGCGAGACGAGCGGCCGATGCAATGGTCTCCCCGAATGTGCTCGAACTGACGGCTGCAACCGCTGAGTTCAACTCATGATTGAAGTCTACAATCTCACTAAGAATTCGGGTCACCGCGTCTCGGCTTCGTTGAGGTTTGATGAATGTAGATCGAGAGTCATTGAAGACAATGGCGCCGATACGGTCACCTTGATGAAGTGCTCGCCATGCGACGAGACCAGCCACTTTCGCAGCGATCACCGACTTCATAAAGACCTTGGTCCCAAAGAACATGGACATGCGTTGGTCGACCACCAGCAAGGTCGGCCGGTCCCGTTCCTCCGTAAACACACGTGCATGAGCCGACCTCGTTCGAGCTGTAACCTTCCAGTCGATCGTGCGGACGTCGTCGCCTGCGCGGTAGGGCCTGATTTCTTCAAAGTTCAATCCGCGTCCACGGATGCGCGAAGCGTGTCGACCGGAGAGTAGACTGGAGTTCGGCTGCGTGGGAAGAAACGAAAGGCCATTTGTTCGATGTTGCATCAACATCAGTGTCTTCAAATCGACGTAGACTCGCCCGTCTTCGCTCACGCCACCGGAACCAGCTGAATGATACGTGAAATGACGTCATCGACGCCGACACCGTCCGCGGCGGCTTCGTAGCTGAGAGTCAGCCGATGACGCAGGCAATCATGGATGACGGCACGAAGGTCATCGGGAATTACGTGCGAACGTTCATGTAGCCAAGCGAACGCGCGAGAGGTCTTATCAAGCGCGATCGAACCCCGCGGGCTGGCGCCGATCTGAATCCACTTCCCGAGTTCGTTGTCGAGCTCTTTCGGTCTGCGCGTCGCGGCGATGAGCGCCACAAGATACTGCTCCATCGAATCAGAGATTTCAATTTGATCGATTTCCGATCGCGCTTCAAAAATATCGGATTGCGGGATTTGACCACGTGATTGTGAGTCCTGATCGCCGTCGACTGATTGATCCGACTCCCCTCGAACCAGGCGGACGATTTTCCGCTCGGACTCGTCGTCGGGATACGTCATCGTGACGTGCATCAGGAAACGGTCCATTTGAGCTTCCGGGAGCGGATAGGTCCCCTCTTGCTCAACAGGATTTTGGGTCGCGAGGACCATAAACAGTTTCGGCAAGCGATGCGACTTTCCGGCAACGGTAACCTGACGCTCTTCCATTGCCTCCAGCAACGCAGCCTGAACTTTCGCCGGAGAACGGTTGATCTCGTCGGCGAGAACCAAATTGGCGAAGATCGGCCCGGGCTGAAACTCGAATCGCTCCGACGCATTTTCACCCAGGTAGATCTCGGACCCAGTAATGTCGGCCGGCAGCAAATCGGGAGTGAACTGAATTCTGGAAAACTTCGACTCCAAACAAGCAGAGAGCGTTTTGATCGCACGCGTCTTCGCAAGCCCGGGCAGACCTTCCAGCAGAGCGTTGCCGTCACAAAGCAGTGTTAACAACAATCGATCGACGACGTCATCCTGTCCGATAATCGACGATCGCATGCCGCGGCGGAGCGATTCAATGGAGTCTCGAGACGACATCCCGCCCTCAGAGAAGGAGAATCGAGAAAAAACGTGAGCCGCTCGCTCCTGTGCGAGCGGCCCTAGAGGAAAAAACGGCGATCGGACCGATCTAACGGGCGCCGCCACCCTCTTGAAGCTTCGACATGACTTCGTCCAAGTTGAAGCTGGCAGCTTTCTGCCGTGGCGGAAACTCTTTGAACGTTTTCAAAAACTCACCCACATACTCTTGAGCCGGAACGAGCAAATACACACGATCGATCAGCCAATCGTAATAGGTATTCGATGTCACATCGGCGCGTTCGTACGGGTCGGTTCGCAAGTTGAAGATCTTGGGAACCCTGAGCGTCACAAAGGGCTCTGCCCAGATTTGCAACGTTCCGTTAATTCGCTGCTCCAAGAAGACCATCTTCCAGTTGTCATAGCGGAGGGCTGTCAACTGTGAATCGTCATTACAGTAGATGAAGGATTCTCTAGGGCTCTTTTCTTCTTCACCCGTGAGGTATGGCAATAAGTTGTACCCGTCGAGATGAACTTTGTAATTGCGTCCCATGGCTGAGTGGCCTTTGAGCAATTTCTCCTTGACGTCGTCTTCACCCGCCATTGCCAAGATCGTGGGCAGCCAATCGAGGTGCGAGACGATGTCGTTGGAGACGGTACCGGGCTTGATCTTGCCAGGGTATCGAACCATCGCGGGAACACGGTAGGCGCCTTCCCAATTGCTGTTCTTCTCATTGCGGAATGGCGTCATCGCAGCGTCCGGCCACGTGTTCATATGGGGCCCGTTATCGGTGCTGTACATCACAAACGTGTTGTCACCAATCCCGAGCTCGTCGATCTTATCGAGGACCGTTCCCACGTTCTTGTCGTGGTCGATCATTACATCGGCGTATTCGCTCATCCAGCGTCCTGCTTGCCCACGGCTTTCAGGTTTCGGATGGGTACGAAAGTGCATGTGTGTAAAGTTAACCCAGACGAAGAATGGTTTGTCCGCCTTCGTTTGACGCTCCATGAAATCGGCGGCGCGTTCGGCGACGTCGTCGTCTATCGTCTCCATGCGTTTTCGAGTGAGCGGCCCCGTGTCTTCGATCCGCCCATCGCTAAAGCTGTGAAGCACTCCTCGCGGGCCGTACTTTTTTCGAAACGCAGGGTCCTTTGGGTAGTCGACATGCTCCGGCTCTTCTTCTGCGTTGAGGTGGTAGAGATTTCCGTAGAACTCGTCGAAGCCATGGTTGGTTGGCAACATCTCATCGCGGTCACCAAGGTGATTCTTGCCGAACTGCCCGGTGGCGTAGCCGTGATTCTTCAGCAGACCCGCGATCGTTGGATCTTCTTTCTGCATTCCGACGGTCGCTCCCGGAAGACCGACTTTCGTCAATCCGGTTCGCAATCCATGCTGCCCCATGATGAAGGAGGCACGTCCAGCAGTGCAGCTTTGCTCTGCGTAGTAGTCCGTGAACATGACGCCCTCACGGGCAACACGATCAATGTTGGGCGTCTTGTAACCCATCAAGCCGTGCGTGTAGGCGCTAATGTTCGCGCGTCCGATGTCGTCACCCCAGATGATGACGATGTTTGGCTTGTCTGCTGCACTCGATATCGACACAGCCGATGCGAGGACTGCGACGATCAATAAACTCTTCAGTAATCTCATGAGGAAAGCGCTAAGTTGAAAGAGGGGAGGTGGATGCTCGACTGAAGTATAGCGTACCCCTATGACTCGTCAGGTACGTGCAGCGTCGGATTCCTGCTCAAATGCGGTGAACCCATGTGAATCCTGAACCAAAGAACTCGTTCGACCGGGTTGACGCATTCACGACTGACTCAAACATCCAAGTCTGATAGCGGGTACGGTTCCGGTTATGCCTCGATGCCCATTTCTCTTCAAGTTCACAAGTGTCTCCGGCCGATCACTTCGAGTGTGTATCTTAAAGCAGATGGTTGACGCCCATAACGACCTAAACGGTGACGCAAGCGCACATCCGTACCGCAGCTTTCGCCGCCACCTTTGCTGCTGCGATGCTTGTTCGTCAATTTGGATCGTCGGATGTATGTGGGCAGTCATTCCCAGATTCGAGCTTCATCTCTTCGACCGAGGCATCTCTCGTCGATTCTCTTCCCCGTTTTCGGGACCTACGCCTCGACCGCATCGAAAACACGATCGGGAATAGCTTCGTCGGTTTTCCCGAATTCAATGGTCTGCTAACGATCACGGGCGACGACGCCGCTCTGAAGATTGGCGGCTACGTCAAGGCCGACCTGATCACAGACTTCGATCCGATCGGAGCAACGGATACATTTGACACGGGGACCATCGAGGTCGATTCGATCGGACGGCGCAACGCAAGATTTCACGCGAGACAGACGCGTCTCAGTTTTGACAATCGATGGAGAATCGGAGACGAGATCGCACGCGCCTTTGTGGAAGTCGACTTTTTCGGAGACCGAACAGGCGCCAACGATGCCCTTCGACTGCGTCACGCCTACGGGACCATGGGGTATTTGATCGTCGGCCAAACCTGGACCGCGTTCACGGATCCGTCCGCCGTCCCACAAACCCTCGATTTCGAAGGCGCGGTCTCCAATGTAAACCGTCGGCAGGGACTCATTCGCGTTGAGGTCCCCTTCGCTTTCGACGGACTGATGTTTGCAGCGTCCATCGAGAATCCAAGCACTACGATCGAAGCGCCAACCCAGGTTCAGGGCGAAGCAAGGACGGAAACACCTGACTTCATTTCACGCCTCAGGTTCGAGGCCGACCGAAGCGAGTTTCAAATTGCGATGGTGCTGAGAGAATTGGGTTTTCAACCGTTGGGGCAAGACGTCATCACAGGTACGGCATGGGGATTCAACTTTACCGGATCCGTCAGGCGCTCAAACCTTGACAAGGTCTATTACCAGATCACGTTCGGTGAGGGCATCGGAAGTTACCGAGGCTCGCCAGACGTGGTGGCGACGGGACCGAACACTGCTGAGATCTTGCCGATTTTCGGCTGGATGATCGGTTACCGTCACCGCTGGTCCGATTGTCTGACGTCCAACTTGACCTACAGTGAGTTGCACGCCGAAGACATACCCGGCCAGGACGGAGACAACCTTCTGCAAACTTCGTACTTGGCCGTCAACTTGATTGCCAACCCCTATGAGCGGGTGTTTTGGGGAATTGAATATCTTCACGGGTCACGGAGGAACCAGAGTTCGGCGAGCTCCGACGCCAACCGGATACAACTCTCCTGTGGATTCTTCCTTCCATAGGCAATTATTCTCTGGCAATCCCTGCCCAGGGACAACACACGTCCTACGCATCGAGCCTCGTTCGGAAAGCGTCGCGGAATGCGAGGAAGTCGATCCCGTCGACGTCGACGTCATTGTCGGAATCAAATGCTTGATCGAAAGCATTATCCGTGCCGACGGTTCGGAAGGCTCTGCGGAACGCCAAGAAGTCTACTCCGTCGACATCGCGGTCGCCGTCCGAATCTCCAAACAGGCGGAAGAAGTCATCACGAGCCAAACCGCCGGCGATGAAGTCACCGTCTCCGTCGAGTGCTCGTCCCTGCTGGTCGGTGACCAACGTGTCGAGGATCTCCAGGCGATAATTACCGTCGATTAACGAGCCGGTGGCATCCACTTCCACCCCACTGAATGTTAAGCGAGCCTCCGTCTTTCCCTCGACCGTCGACACCGATTGTGAAACCGATACCGGACGGCCCTCCTTGGTCGTCACAATGAATGCACCCTCGGCAACAGTTACCATCGAATCGAAACGCACGGTGATCGAGCGAAGCACGCTTCGCTGGTTCGACCCGTCGTCGTAGCGAATGCTCTCCACTCTCGATGGCACGACACCTTTGTAGAACGCCTCATTCGCATCAACCGCCAGTGCGTTGCCGGCCAAATCGGTGATCCCCGCATTGGCCGGGTCGAGGCTGAGTTCGTAGTAACCGTCCATCCCCGTCACGGAAGTTAAGTCGATGGTGTACTGCGACGGCGAGACTTCGTTCAGCGGCAGCGTCTCCAGGTCAACCAACACACCATCGCGCAAGAGCTGCAGGTCGCCGATGTCGAAACCACGAACCGATTCATCGAAGTTGATATTGACGGTGCCAACCGTTGTTGCACGTGGGTCGGGCGTGATGTCGACGATGTCAACCGTCGGAGCGGTAACGTCTGCGGCACCAACAAAAGCAAACGTTGGGAATTCCGTTGTGCCTCCATCATCGTCGGTTAATGTGACTTTGATGATGTAGGAGCCGTCGTTTGCATACTGCCGACTGGCGGTGAAATTGCCCTGCGTGGTCGACGTGTAATTAAGTGTGATCGATTCGGTTGTTCCGTCACCCCAATCAACGGTGCCGGTGACGGTGTCCTGCGTACCCAGTTCGGTAAACAGTCCATTGAGTACAACCGGCTGACCCGATGGCAGTGGACTAGCGGGATTCGACGCGTTATCTGTGAGCTGGTTGATTTGCGGATTGAAATTATTGACTTCGACGTCGATCGTTTGCGTGGTCGTACTTGATGAGTCATTGACATCGACCACCGTGACGGTCACCTGATACTTGCCGCCGGACTGCGAGTCCGGTCGATCGTCCGCAAAGGTGTAACTGGCCTGAAACGCCGGGCCGCTATTGTTGATCGTGGTGATCGATGGTGTGTTACCGGGGTTCTGTGGATCATCCCAGTCGATCGTAATGTTGTAGCGGTCGCTTAGACCCGCATCGGCAATCAATCCGCTCAGTGTGAAAGTCTTTGACTCGAAGGGATTTTCGGTGCTCGGGCTGAGTGTGAGTAGAGGAGCATCGTTCGCAATCGCGACCGACAACGTCGTTCGTGCCGCGGCGGCCCCTCTGTCATCCGTCGCATCGACAAGAATCTCGTAGCTGCCGTCGTTCGCATAAGTACTGTAGACCTCGAACGTGGACTCGCCGGGTGCGAGCTCCACGCGGTCCGACTGACCATCGCCCCACTGGACGACCACGCTGACGTTGTCGTCCGTTCCCGGATCAACCACATCTCCCGTTAGGACGACGCGGTTGCCTTCAACCAACGGCATTGCACGGAGATTGCTGATCACCGGAGCCGCGTTATTGACCTGGATGTTGAGTTCGCTGGTGTACTCTTGGCCGTCACTCCAAAGAGATAAGATCACCTTTCGGTTTCCATCGTCTGTGAAGCGATGTCGGATGGGACCGGATAAGCTCGAAATCGGTTCGATCACGCCGTCCCCCCAATTGATGACGATATTGTCGAGTGGTTCATTTCCCGGATCGGTGACCGAAGCGTTGAACACCAACTCGACACCCTCGGCCACGTGATTCGTGGATGCCTGGAAGGTAATGTTCGGGGCAACTTCGGCGACGTTAATGGACGTGCGGTACTCACTCGTCCCACCATCCTTGTCTCGGATGACTCCGCGGACTTCGAGTCGACCGTCTTCGGCGAGTAGCTCAGGCGGAACGTTCAACGTTTCGATCGGCAGATTCGGGAAGTGGTACTGTGGGTTGTCACCGAAGTAGTAGTCGAACGTGAATCCGGCCAACACATCTGGGACGGTGTCAAAAATGTTGGTGAATGAGACGACAGCAGCGCCCGA
This sequence comes from Planctomycetota bacterium, assembly GCA_039025515.1. Lineage (GTDB taxonomy): Bacteria > Planctomycetota > Planctomycetia > Pirellulales > Pirellulaceae > Stieleria. The sequence continues at coordinate 32,415 of JBCCOI010000007.1, read as the reverse complement.
AGGACTCCCCTCGGGAACCGAAGTGGTTGCGGAAAAGCTTGCAATCGGGGCAACATTTTCGATCGTCAGGCCGACCGGAATCGTGATCTGTGTTCCGTAGACGGCAACCACTTCCAGCGTCGGCGTATCACCCAGCGATTGCAAAGTGCTCCATGGAATGGTTCCTGACGCAGCATCGAGAACCGCTGCACCGTTAATCAGCCATTGGATACTACTTGGACTGCCAAAAGGAGTCGCGGCGACCGTCAAGTCTTGCCCTTCGAGAATCGTGTAGGGACCGGTCGTTGGAATCATATTGACACCGGCGTTGTACGTCCAAGCGTAGTCGCTGGCAACGGACTCAGGACCGTACTCGTCGTCGTATGCCCGGATCAGAATCAGATCGTTTGCCTTCGGTGAGTTGAAGGTGTAGCTGGCCGAGGTGGCATCCGCTCCAAGTCTCGTACTGATGACTTCACCTGGATTATTCGGATCATTCTCCCAAAGGATCTCCCAACCGATGATGTTGTCGTTTCCGGGATCCGTCGCCGAAAGCGGAATCGTGAACTCCTGTCCCACGTCGATCGTCATACTCGGAATCGGCGTGATCGTCGGCGGCGTATCGGTCACGGTCAACGTTCTAAATCGCGTGGTCGTGCCAATAGAATTCGTCGCCCGTGCGCGAATCGTATACTCCCCATCGTCGTTGATGCCGGCGACCGCATTGAGTTGCGTCCAAGTCAAGTTCTGGGTCAATCCCGATGGTTCGTCCGGTTCTGCAAAGATGCCGTCGTTATCCAAGTCCCACTCGACATCTCCGATCGGTGCACTTCCGGCATAGTCCACCGTCACGGAAAGGCTCAACGTGTCACCCTCGGAAATCTGCAATTGTGACTGCGTGAAGGAAATCACCGGGGCACCGACTTGCTGAATGTCCTCGATGGAAACATATCCGACTTGTCCGAGTCCAACGACGCCGACGGTTCCATCTCCGGGCTGCGGATTGTTGTTGGTGACGGGAAGACCCTTGGGATCAAATAGGAAGCCGTCGCCTGGGAAGACTCCGTCGGGACTTCCGCCGTCAATCGTCGTGGTATTGCCTGACTCAAGATTTGATCCGTCCACACGGAACTGGTCCGGATCAAGCCCGCCGGTGAGCGTCGTGCTGGAACCTGGGCCGACATCACGCAAATCAAATTCGTCCTGCCCCTGGCCTCCACCGATAACGAGCGTTCCACTGCTGGTCGTGTTGATGATTGAACGGTCATTGCCGTCTCCCAGGTCAACATTTGTCGTTGCACTCAAATCATAGACCTGAACTTCATCATTGCCGCCGCCCGCAGCGATGCTGGTGCTGACGACGTCGCTGCCGGTCGCATCACGAAGCGTGAGAACTCCGCTGCCTCCGCCGGTGCGAACACCCAACGATTCGATATTCTCAAAATCGACGATGACGGCACCCGTCTTGACTCGTTGGAGCGTTGTCGCCTGAAACGCATAATCGCGTTGTGTGAGGGTTCCACCACTTAGCGTTTCGCCAACCGCCGGTGTACTTGATGACGGGAAAACGTAGGCCTGTTGCGCGTCCGAGTTGCCGTAACTGACTCCTTTCGACATGCCATAGAGGTCCAGACGGAATCCGAGATAGCGTCCGCTGGTTTGCGCCGACCCGGATTGCAGAACGAAGTCCTCACCGTTGAGCCCCGGATTCGATCCGAGCAGTCGTCGCCCGACACCGACAACCGTCCAGCTGTCACCGTTTTTCTCAAGCAAAACCGGATAGATGTCCGGCGGGAAATCGGGTTCCACCGTTGTTGGCAAGTACCAGCTGACACTCGATAGCTGGCCGGGCTCCACCGGAAACGGATCGTCCATCACGACGAGTACATTTGCCACATCATGATTGCTCTGTTGAGCCAACGTTCCGCCGATCGTCGGGATTGCGTCCAGACGAACCAAGGTCGCTGGAGCCCCGACACGTCCCGCAGTTGCGACCAATGCACCCTTTCCGAACGGGATGATCGAAGCGGGACGATCCAAGCCGTCAAACCCTGACACATTCTCGCGAACCACTTGCACAAACTGTGCGGGACTGAATCGGGAGTTGCGTTCAAAAACACTCACCGTCCCATTGTCATTGGTGACATACATGTAGTCGCCGCTGATCGAGGTTGTGACATCGGTCGGACCATCGAGCCCAATCACACCGTTTACGCCATTTTCAACTTGTTCGATCAGTTGATAGTCCAGCCCGAAGGGAGCCGCATACGTGGTAACGCGATCATTGAGATTGCTGATGACGTGCAGATGATCGATGCCGGTGACTTCGGACGTCTTTAGCCTTGAAATCACCCCAACGTTCGAGTCTGTTGCAACGACTCTTTGCCGAACACTGAACAGTCCGCTCACTGTGCGTAAGCTTTGCAATGCAAGAAGATCGTTCGAAGTCGTGGCGACGAACAAGGTGTTGTTTACCATCGTCGCATCGGTGATTCTGCCTCGGCGTGTCACTTCGGTTAGCGATCCCGGCTGAACCTCGTCGGCGAGCGTTCTTCGGAAGGTCCCGTTGATTGCGTCGCGAACGTAGCTCCGTACAACCCATTCGTCTCCACGCCATCCGCCCGTTTCATTCAAAACAACAATTGCATTGTCGTTGTTTGCCGTGAAGCCGCTGCCGCCTTCATCGTCGTCATCATTCGACGAGGCACTTCGGAAGTCCTGTTGGAATTCAAATCCGATCAGTGTTTGCGCCGTTGCCGACACGTTGGTCTTCAATCCCTCAAACGGTTGAATCTGCTGGAAGGACAAGACACCCGTCGCCACGTCGCGACGGAAGATTCCTAAGTTGCCGTTGTCACCGAGCACATAGACGAACCGGCCGTCCGGGTTCGCATGAATTTGCTTGAAGCCCGTCAGTGACAGACCCAATGTCTCGTCACGAACCTCGCCGATCACTTGTTTGACGCTCAAGCCTGCTCGATTGACCACGACCAACGCATCTCGGTCGTTCGACACGACATACAGTTCGTCATTGTCAACGGAATTTTCGACCAACGAGAACTCGTCGAAGGCAATGTCAATTCCCTGCGACCCGATCTCGTCAAGATTCGGCCTTCCGGCGGTAATGAAGATCGCTTGATCACCATCCACCAGCCCCGCCGCATTGCTCAGATAACCCGCCGTCAGGTCTGCATTCGAGGCGAGAGTCGTTCCGGCGATGGACGCTGAGATCGTCAAATCGCCTTCGGGCACAAGCGTCGCCCAAATGGTTCTCGCGTTGAGTGCGGTGACTTCGGTGGGGCTTGAGTCACTGATCCCTTGAAATTGCAGAGGCCGTGGTGTGGGTGATCCTGAATCACCGACTTGAACACCCAGTCTTGGTGCAGCGAGGTTGAGGTCCGTCAAATTAACGAACAACAACATGTCATAGCCAGTGAAGTCATCATCGGTCGTGTCACCATCGCCGTCGAGATCGACTCTGAAGAGTTGCTCGGGGCCGATTTTGACTCGATAGAGCGCCGCCAAGGCGTCGGTTGGGGCACTTTGAAAGACGCCATTGGCGACGCTCAAGTCGAAGTCGATGGAAGTGGAAAGTTTGAATCCACTCCCCAAGTTTTGCGAGTTGATCCCGTCGATGAATCCGAACGTAGCCGCACCACCGATCAGCCCTTCGATTTTGGGTGTGGTGACTGGCGTTCCCTGAGAATCAACGACGTAGGAGTTGGTTTCCCGAATCGTGAAAAAGTCGGCTGCCCCCGTTTCGTCGCCGATCTTATTCGTTGCTGCCGGCTGACCTCCGATCGCCGTCACGTTGTTTGATTGATCGAACTGCAAGTCGGTGTTACCACCCAAGATGATCCGACCACCTTGTCCGTGCCGCTGATCGGTCCGAGCAGTACTGATCGTACTTCGCGCGCTCAGTCCGCCCGAGACATTCACCGTCGCGCTGGAATCGACTTCCAAGACGGTTGCTGAAAGTTTGATCGAACCGCCGGCACCACCGCCGCCGGCTCCGCCGAGTCCGCCCGAGCCACCATCGCCGCCGGCTTGTCCATTGCCGCCGTCGCCGCCGCGGCCGCCGGCTTGTCCACCGCTTGCACCATTGGCACCGATACCGCCGAGTGATGCTCGACCGCCGCCGCCTGATTGTCCGGCGCTCGCGCCCGATGCGCCATCGTTGCCATTCGATTGAGTTCTTGCAGATCCACCGTTTCCACCACCGGTACCGCCGCCTTGGGCATTGCCGCCGCTGCCTCCAACGCCCGGAGTTCCGAAGCCACCGGCACCACCCTTGGCAGCAAACTGAACTCCGCTCGCGACCTGCAAACGTCCGCCGGCGATGAGTTCAAACGCGCCACCGCCACCGCCGCCGGGACCGCCACTCGCGCCGGCACCACCGCCGCCGCCGACACCACCACCGCCGCCGCCGCCGCCCGCGCCGCCGTTATCAGTGATCGTGCGAATCGTCGGAATATTGATGAAGCCGGCACCTCCGCCGCCACCACCGGAGCCGCCGAGTCCTCCGGCGCCGCCACCACCGCCGCCGCCGCCGCCCGCACCACCACCGCCGCTGCCGGCAGAAATACGAATCCCGTTTCCTTGATTGAAGCCACCAAAGCCGTCTTCGCCCTGGTTACCGGCCTGGCCGAAACCGGCTGCAAACGGATCACCGGCCCGTGTGTCGTAGTATTCCGGAAGGAACGGTGCACCTTTGTTTTCGGGGTTGCCGCCTTGGCCGCTGGCGCCCGTGCTGTCGCTGTTAAACCCGCCACCGCGACCGCCCGAGAACACCTGACGCTGATCCGTGTTACCGTTTCCTCCACCCAGCCCACCATTACCGGCGGCGCCGCCTTGTCCGCCAAAGCTGCTCGCTCCCGTTGTCCCCGCGACGCCGTGGCTCCCGGGAGTTCCACTCAGGCCCGCGTTACCGATCGAGCCGTTGAGACCTAGATTCGGCGTAAAACGATTCCCCTGACCTTCGACGATCAGACCACCGGCACCGCCCGAACCACCGTTGCCGCCTTGTCCTCCAGATCCACCAATCGCTCCACCGCCACCGCTGCCGCCACTTCCGCCACCGGCGACGGCACTTCCACCGGAGGGACTGATGGAAGATGTCCAACTCTGAGCATCACCGCCTGAAACATCGATACGAACGTTCTGTCCGATGAAGGCATCGTTGGCGACGTTCAGCGAAAGTGCATTCGCACCTGTCACACTGATCGAACTGCCGTCGGGAACGTAGAAGTCTCCCTCAAAATTGAACTGGGCAGTGTAACGCGTATTGGCAACGGGCGTGTTGACGACGCGACCATCAAAGTCCAGATACTGAACCGTAAACGGAGTTCCGTTGAACGAAGTCAGCGTCGTATTACCGATCTTGATCGTCGCGTCGTTATTCGTTCCGTCCGCATCTAACAAATCACCGGTATGAATGACTAAGTCAACGCGATTGGAACGATCCGTGATGGAAGGCACCGGTGTCGGCATCACCGAAGCGGGCACATCACTGATGAGTGCTTGCGAGATATGGATGTTCTCGATCTCAGCAGCACCCAGATCGAACTCGACTCGATCTACATCGATAAGCGACGTGAAGACGTGTGTTGACTTGGAGAGGCTCGGGATCGTCAAGCTCTCTTGAACGACCGATCCGTTTGCCGTGATGCCGCGATAGGAGACGGTTTCGGCGTTCGGCGTGTTGTTGTAAAAGTCGACCGATTGCAGCGTAAAGCTGGTACCGTTCTCGGCCCTCAAGGTGGCCGTCACGGTGGCGATCCCGGATTGCAGTCGGTCTTCGAAGACGACCAGTCCATCCGCGGGATCGTTCTCCATCGCGCTAACGATGAAACCTTCCGTCCTGACCCGATCGCCGCGGAAACTGGAAGCTCCTTGCTGCAATAGGAATTCGCCAAAATCCAATACGGTCGGCTTGCTCGTGACGGCTACGATGTTGTCGACTCGAACACCGCTGGCAAGCGAGAAGCTGACCGACGACAGATACCGATTGAGTTCCGGAAGTTCGATCGTTTGGAATTCGCCCGCTTGAGCGACCGTGAACGTGTTGGTGACTCTCTCGGTCGTCCCGTTTAGATAGGTCACGTCCAGATCAAGTTGGTGCGTCCCCGTCGTCGTGGCGGTCACGTCGAGTGCGTAAAGGACCATCGCACTGTTGTTGGTTGCGGCCCGCTGGGCGCTGGATCGCGATTCGAAATCATTCAGCGAGACCACGGGCGTCGTCGGCCGGTCGTACTGAGTATTGATCAGGTCAGGGTCGTCGACCCTTTCGATGTTGTATTGATAAGCAACGTTATCAATGTCTTGACTGATCCCATTGGCAACCGTCGTACCACTGATCTGAACGCGGCCTTGATAAGGAGCGAGGTTGTTCACCAAGTGTTCGGTAATCGGCGTCATGACTTCGCGGGTCACTAAATCGACGACCCGCACACTGACTCTCGAATTGCTGCCGTCGGGGCGAATCTTGATCGCGACTCGCAACGGGTTGCCAGACTCCAGCGGGTTAGCGCCCGTCTGCGTCGAAACCAACGGAGCGGAAAGGATCAGCGAGCCGTCGTAGTGAATGGAAACGGAGTTTGCCGACTCGCCACCGTTGTCAAACACATCCAGTCCGACACCAAGCGACTGAGCAAAACTCGGTTCGGGTCCCTCGTTTCCGGTACCCCCGGATGTGCCAAACTGTGCCGTGTTGAGAAGCGCCCAACCCCAGCCATCCGAACCGTCGGAACTGCCCGGCAGGCTGCTACGCAGATCGAAAGCGTATTCGGCGATCCCCGTCCAAGGCGTTAGAACCTGGTTCGAAACATAGGCGGCCGCTTGCCCGGATTCACCAGCATGCGTCAGCCGAATGAAGTCACCGTCCCAGCCGCCGACCGTTCGATGCTGGGGTGCGGTGCCGGCTCCCGTTTGCGTTAACGAGTAGTTTAGTGGTCCGGCGGGGTTACTCGGCGTCGCGGGAGTGCTTCGCGGCCGAATCGTCACGATGTCGGATGCGTTTCCGGTGCCCAGAACCGGGCCGCCCAAGTCGTGCGCGACGAGGGTTCCGTCCGTGATGACTTCCAGGCCGTTTTCAACCAGGGAAGTCAAGCCGGAAACGAGTCTGCTGAAGTCGAGATTGCTCGCAGAACGATTGAGCGTGGCGTTTCGATCAGGTCGGAAAACTTCGCCGCCGAAATCCAGTTGTACGCGGTCGCTTCCAGAATTATCGCCCGAATCCAAGTCGATTTCGCCGAACGTCTCCGTGATCGTGGTTGTTTGAATGTCGAGCAGATCATTTGCCGTGCCGCCCAAGATACGCGTTCGATCCACACCACCGGTTCCCACGATAACGACCGGCGAACCTGTCGGAGCATTACCCGTAACGGTGTCCGCAGAAAGCGACAAGTCGCTCAGACTCCACGCAACGGGCGCGGTATTGAGTCGGTTGTCGACGGTGAGTTGCTCAATGTCCAACCGAAGTCGGTTGAACTGTGTGGAGTCTGGAACCCCCGCAATCGGCACGGTCACGGAATCATCATTGCCACCACCTCGAACAATCGTCAGTCCATCGAGGCTTCGAACCGTGAACTCGTCGAGACCGGCGCCGCCATCCACGACAAGTTCGGTTGTCGGTGTCGTCGTGGAACCTCCTCCATCGCCCGGCCCCATCGACGAATCATTGAGTGCGGTATTGATGATCGTCGTATCGTTACCTTCACCGAATCGAACGAGTAGGTCAGTCACGCCGGTGGCTGAAATCTTCCCGGCTGTCGCCCCGATGACTTCATAGGTATCCGCGAGCGTGGAATCCTCGATTCTCGCGTTCATCGAGTTCGTTTGCGAACGCAGGTCAACGTCAACAATATCAATTGCCCGTCGATCACCGAGTACCGTGATGGGGGCGGCCGTATCCCGGATCGTCACGCGATCCAAATCGGTATCGCTGCCCAGTTCGACGGTTGCGGGGTTTGATACGTTTCCGATCTGGATTTCATCCGCACCTTCGCGAGACCGTATTCGCAAAGCTGCCGCAGTGTTTTCGACACTGACAAAGTCCGGAGCATTGCTAAGCTCGAGATTGAGGTTTTCGAGTTCCGAATAGGAGATGATTCCTCCCAGTTCCCGCCCCGTGATTGTCGTTGCATCGATCGTCAGTGCCGTGCTGGAACTTGATTCAATCGTCAAGTCATCGGAAGCGGTCAGTCCGTTGCCGCCGCGAATCGCAAGCGAGGATTCGATGGCAAACAGACTGTTGCCGACACGAACGGAATCCGAACCGGCGCCAAGATTGACAGCCGTCGGCGTGGAGAGACTCGAGACATCCAGTTGATACTGGCCCATCCCGGTATTGCTAACCGAAGTACCAAGATCGAGTGTTAGTGATTCGAACTGGTCGTATCGCACACCCTCGTTTGCGTTGCCCATTCCAAGGCCGGTGACCGTTCGCGAGCCGAGTGTTCCTCGCTTTGTGACCTGATTGGAAGCATCGTCTAGCAACAATTGATCTTCTGTTCCCGAGCCCCCGTCCAAATTGAGTCGGCCTTGAATCGCATCCACACCGCCGGTACTGCTCCCGACGGTGATCGTGTCGTCACCGGAACCGGCAAAGACGTTTAGGACCGCAAGGTCATCGACCGTTTCGATGGTGGCTTGGTCCGCACTCGCGCCGAGTATCAAGTCAATCTGCTCGGCGGCTGTAAAGTCGACCGGCGAGAAGAGTTCAAAACCAGTCAAACGACTCGTATAGTCACTCTCCGGGCTCGCGATGATCGATCCGACCAACCGCAGATTGCTTACACCACCGGCGTCAAAGATCAATTGGTCTGCCCCCGACCCCGTGTCGATCTTGGTCGATGCGGTGATTGAATCGAGTCGCCGTGCAGGGCTTGAGAGCTTGACCAGGTCATTTCCCGCGCCAGTACTAATCGTCATGGGCGCGGTGATTCTGCGCAAGTCCAGCCGGTCGGCATCAGGACCCGTCTGAATGGTCGCCAACTGAGTGCCATTGAGCGGCGCGTCCAGTAGCAGTGTTGCCCCACCGTCGCCGGCGAGCGCAATCGTATCCAGATTGATCACTAGATTTCCCGAGACGTTGAAATCACTGCCGGCGGGAAATCTGGCGTCATCGGGCAGATTCAGCGTTGCCGAACCGCTCGCCGTGATGAAACCGGTCGTATCGAGTTCAAATGTTTGTCCCGGACCGATCGCTTCGGTGAGCGTGAGTACAACATCTCCACTGGATGCGCCGAAGTCTTGGACACGAAGCCCATCCGTCAATTCGGTAACGTAAACCCCTAACGTTCCAAGTGCCGTCAGCTTCGCTTGGCCCGTTCCCGCATTGATCTCGATTGGATTCTGGGAGCTACCAATACTGCCCTGTGTTCGAATCGAAATATTCCGTCCGGTGAAGAGCGCTGACTCCAGAACGTCGACGTCGTTTTGGCTGTCATCGTCGTCTTCGAAAATTCCGCGGACCGAGAACAGATCGATGTCACCGGTCGTCGCGGAGACGTCCGTGATGTCGGCCCGCCCCACGGAATGGTAATGATAAATATTTCCCGACGCGATCAATTCCAAGTCGGTCGTCGCCAAGTTGTTTTGCGCCCTCGATTCAAAACGATCGAGGATTGAGTTGGCGGACCGACCGATATTACCGGCTCTCGCTTCCAGCTTCAGTCCGGCCGACATGACGTCGTCAGCGATCGAGCTTCGCACGATGTCGCCGGTCGTCGCCAGGATGCTCGTCGTACCAAAAGGATTACTTATCAAACCATCCAGACTGACACCCTGAGTATTTTGGATGTCGATCAGCGTGCTGCCCGTCGTGGCAGGTAACTGCGTGAAGGTCAAGCTGTTGGTGATCCCAAGCGTCTGGTTGACCTGGACGGCACCAGTCCTGTTGTAAACGTCGATGTTACCAATTTGAAGATCCTTGGCTGACTCGTTACGAATCGTCACACCGACGAACGCTCGGTCTCGTTGATAGGTCGACGTTCCCTTGAGAGTACGAGTTCCGATGTTGTCGGGAATCTCAAAGGCGACGCTTCCAAGGAAATCACCGGCATTGGATACCGAGCCGACACTGATCGATGGGCCGTTGTCGACGAACGTGATACCGCCCTGCTGCGTCGTGGCGTTTCCATCCGCGCCAATGATCAGAACCGGCCCAGCTTCGGCGACATTCACCCGGGCATTAAAATCGATCTCGCGAGAGATGTTCTCCGTTGGTGCGTTGTCCGACTGCGAACCGGGATCGAACAATCCTTTGGATCGCCGTGCGTCTTCCTGAACGCTGCGACTGGACGGCACGTTTGAACGGACTTTCAATGCGGCCGTTGTGAGCGTTGTCGCTGAGTCCGCCGAGATATTGGAAATCACATTCGCGGTATTCTCCGCGATCGCATCCGTACTTCCGCCGAGAGAACTGCTGTCTGCAAACGCGTCGGAGATTGTGTTAATCCCCGGGTGCTCCGAAAGGATATCGACACTGTCTCGGCCCAGTATCGTCGTCCCCAACAGATCAACATCCGTTGCGGTCGTTGTCGTCAACCGAGAGGTGGCATCAGTATTGTCGCCGAAACTCACCGGTGCGACGGCATCCGTCTTGGAGGTTGCGTCAAGTGACTTGACACGCGAGACGACATCAACGTTTTGTCCAGTCAAGTTGGCGGCAAAGACATCCACATCAACGGTGGTTCCGATCGTGGATGTCGATGTCGACTTGATATTGGAACCCAACGATAGTCCTGGTACTCGGAATCGCCCTTCCGCCCTGGACCAATGATCGACTTCGGCGACAACGGCAAGCGTATTAAAGGCATTCAAATCCGCTCCGCTGCTGATCAGCACGTTCGTATTGTTTGCAACTTGAACCGTTCCATCAGCCCGCGAAATCGGAACGGCACCAAGGTCTCCCGCATTTCCTTTGGAGTCGATTCGCTCGTGGGAAAGGGCTGCAATTCGGACATCATTCTTGGAACGAATCTTGGTCGCATTACCGATACTGACCTGCGAAAGTGTGTCCGCAACGGATCTTGCATTGACGTCACCGAGGCCGACGAGCGACACCACGTTTCCGTCGCCGTCGGCATACGTATTGTTAAAGGCATTTGATTGGATCACCACGTCCGTCGTCGTAGATTCAAGATCGGTGTTGGACCCGATGGTTGTGGCCGTGCTTCCCAGCGCTTCTGCCGTGGCAGTCGCCCCGCTGAACTGGAAAACACCTCCCTTTCCGGAGGTCGCCTTGGCTTCCGATCGGCTCGTTCCGGTTGCCCCGGCGCGATTTACGTTGAACAGCGACGTAACTTCGATGCTCGCGCCACGAACCACGGTCGAGTCGCCGATGACGGCTTGAACGTTGGGATCAATCGTCGACCTTGCGATGGCAACGCCAAACGAAACCACTCCAACATCAACGCCCAGCGCGGTGGCTTTGGCTTCCTGGTCCGCCGCCCCGATTACGCTGACCGATCCGCTGGAATAGACGCTGGAGTTCGCACCGATCGAAGCGGCGACTTCCGGATTGACAATCGCGGTGGAAGAGACACCGGTGGCCGTGATCGCTCCGCCGACCATGCCTTTCGCTTCCGCCATTCTGGATGACGGACCATTATTGATGTCACTCGTCGCGTTGATGTTTATGTTTCCGACCGGGTTCGCCGATGTCCCGATCATGACATCCTGTGTGAACGCTTCGACCTTGGAAGAGCTTTGCACTCGCGCGCCGGAAACCCCGGCAACGGCCTTTCCGAACGCACCACTACCGGCGGTTGCACTTAAATTACCGGTGTGACTGGAAAGCACGTCCAAACTATTCGCACCGACGATCGAAACTCCTGTGCGTAGCGAAGCACTTCTTGAACCATTGTTGATCACTTGGCCATACGAAGCCGCACCGCCAATCAAGGCACCACTGCCGGCAAGCGCCAATGCACCTAAGTTCTCCTTGCTGTTCACCAACACGTCCACGTCACCCGTCGCAGTGACCGTCGCGCTGCGGCCGATCGACGCTTCGACGGGCGTGGTAATGTTTAGCGTGGCGATGCCGGCCCCCAGACCCACGATTCCCGCTGAAACTGCCCCCCCACGCAAGCGCACGTCGTTGTCATCGCGTGCTTCGACTTCGACGTCATCTCCCGCTGTCACGTTCGCCGATGGCAGGATCAATGCCTGTGTTTGCGCGGAATGAACGGTCGTTAGTTTACCGAGGAAAGATCCAAAGCCTGCGAACGCCCGATCCAATCCGGCACCGGCAAAGCGAGAGTTGTCGCTGCGGTTCTGAGACGCGCTACTCGAGTAACCGGAATCCGCCGCAAACGAGTTGTTGATTTGAGCTTCAGTTTCTGTGTTTACAGTGTTGGTCGATACACTGCCGTCGCTGTTGTATCCCGCCAGCGGGGTTGAAGTTTCGCCGCCAACGGAATACCTGCTGCCGACGTCGCCACCGATCGACCACAGCGAAATGCCTCCTGAGATTCCTGCTGCCCAACCCGTGCTTCCGGCTCCAGCGATGGAACGAATATATCGGTCTGCCGTGGAGGCAACGCGCACGTCTTGTCGTGCCGTGACATCACCGCCCAGTCTCGCGACGGTGGCACTATCCACGGTGCCGACATCGATACCACCACCGATACCGAAACCGACTGAACCTCCCAGGGCGCCGGCAGTGCTGGTGGACGTCAAATTGTTGAGTGCAACGACGTAGACGTCTTGCGCCGCGTTGGCCGACGTCGCATTTCCCGACGCCTGATTGATATCGGCTCCGTTCTTGATTTCGGCGGTGGTGTCCGAGTCAAACTTTTGCCAACTGACTGCTCCGGCAATTGCCACGTACAGCCCACCCGATCCTGCGACTGTCAAAAGAAAGACGTCTTCACTGGCGTAAGCCCCAACACCGACACCGCGGATGGAAGCCGTTTCCGCGTTACCGCTCGTCGTTTCTCGGCCGGTAAACGTCGAGAAGGTGTCTGCGTTACCCAGCGCATCGATTGTGCTCGCTCCGATCGAAGCGTTGGTGTCTTTTTCGAGCAACGAGACGCCGATTGAGGCTCCGATGCCGCCTCCGTTCGCTGCCAAACTCGCACCGCCCGCGATCAAGTCGATATCGGATCGATCCTCGGCGAAGACATTGACATTTCCGCCGGCGGTGACGGTCACCGAATCACCGACAATCGCATTTGTGGTGTTGACCAAATCAAGAACGGCTACGGAACCGGCGACCGTAAACACGCCTCCGGATCCCGCGGCAGAAACGGCCACATCGATGATGTCCTGTTCCGCGAATGCCCGAACCGCAACGTTGCGTTCTGCGTCCACTTTGGCCGTGTTTTGAATCTCAGCCTTCGTATCCATGCGCACGGTGATCAGGTTGGCGCCGAAACCGGCAGCACCTTTTCCACCGACGGCGAGCGCACCGGAGACGTGACGCATAAACAAGTCGTTGCCAGCTGCGACGTTGACCGACTGCAGCGCGCCTGCGGTGGCCGTCGTGCCTTGATTGACCTCTGCAGCGGTTCCGATGCTGGCGGTCGTGGTTTCATCCGCTTTTGCATAGGCGAGTGAACCGGCGATTCCGATCTTTTCTCCGATCCCTGCTCCACCCGCGTAGACCTCCATGGACGTGGAACTGATTGCGCTCACGTTCACACCTTGGAACGCATTGTTCATCACCGGCTGTGCCTTGCGATCGCGATAATAAGATTGGTCGCCGATTACCGGCAAATTGGTGTAGTTAAGATCCGCCTGTCCGAGCTCACCGTCCGTTGCGGGTCCTGCACCAAATCCCGTGAAGTCACCGGTGGGGACGGGAATGGCACCGCGTATCGCATATCCATCCACCTTGGCGTTATTACCTATCGTCGCGGTGGTCGTCTTGGTGACGACGGGAACGCCGAACGAACCGGCACCACCCAGCGATCCGCCACCCAACCCGCCGGAACCCGTACCAAGCTCGTGGACGAGCTGATCATCAGCGGCAACGATGACGCTGCCGAGAGCGTCGATGTCCGAGGAATTACCGATGCCGGCCGTCGTCGTGATATTGAAAACGGAGACGCCGACGCCGAAGGCAACGCCGACTGTCTTACCGACTCCGACGGAAGCCGAAACGCTCAAAATATCTTCGACCGAAAAAGCGTCGACAATGACCTCTGAGCTAGCGTCGACGTCTGCATTCGCCCCAATCTTGGCATCGGTCCTTTTGTCGATGAAGGCAACATCCACGCCCGCGCCGATACCACCACTTCCAAACGAGATTCCCGCCGCGCCCGCGATGCCGACTAGTTTCGTTCGATCCGCGGCCGCCACGGTAACACTTTGCAAGGCATTGGCATTCGCGCCTGCAGCGACCAATGTGGGATCGTTGTTGATCCGGGTTCGATCACCGATGCGAGCCGTCGTGTCATCGTTAATCACCGTGACGGTCGCGGAACCCGCGATGGACGTACCACCTGACGAACCGGAGATGGCTCCACCTGCGGCGACGTTTGTGATGGTGGCGTTGGACACCGCCGCGACGGCGACGCCGACCTGCGACGCGTTGATAAACTCGTTGTTGGTATTGAGCAAGCCGGTAGGAACCGCGGTAGTGCCCCGATTGCCGTTCGCCTGAACGGTAATGTCATTATCGATCAACGCATTGACATCGCTGGACTTGAAGACGGTGCCGTTTGCAATACCGACCGACGAAATCAAGTTGCTGGAGCTTCCACCGATCGCCGCCAGGCTGACACTCCCTCCCACTCCGACGACCTTGGCCCGATCCTCGGCGATCACGGCGACGTTTCCATCGGCCAGGATCGTGCTCGCAGCTCCGGTGATCGTTGCGTCGGTATCGGTGTCGATCACACTGATCGCAAAGGAACCTTGAGCGGCGCGCGTTCCTCCGACAGCCGCTCCGGCGGCAATGGAAGTCACTGTCGGCCGAGAAGTGGCTTTCACCACGACGCTGCCTTCCGTTGCGGTGACGGGGACAGCGTTGATGTCCGCTGTCACATCTTGGTTCAGGTTATTGAAAGCCACTGACGCTCCGCCGGCACTTCCCGATCCCGTAAAGCCAAATGACTGACCTGCCAATGCGCTACCGCCGACAACGGAAAGGAACTGACTCTCATCGTCAGCCTCAACCGTCAGACCTTTCTTCGCGTCAATGGCTCGGTTGCGTCGACGTCGAACAGACGCTCGTGTGTTTGTATTGACGTCGACCACACCCACGCTGACCGCAAGGGCTCGCGCCGGCCCGGATCCAAGTGCTGCCGCAATCGCAGCCGTAACGCCTGTGACTTGGTTATCGTTCTTGGCTTTGACGATCACCTGGTCGTCGGCAGAAACATCGGAGTCCTCGATGATTGCAAGGGTTCCTTCGGCTTGACCGATGGTGATCACACTCAGCGCGGCTCCCACTCCCCAACGAGTCTGGCCGACCGATCCGGCAGTGATTCCACCGGCACCGACCACGCTGGTGATCGTCGTTGAATCGTTTGCATCAACTTTGACTTGTCCGGAATGGGCGATCGCTGAATCCGAGGCAGCGGAAACCTCTGATTGCTTGATGACTTTCGCCCGCGCTTCGCTGCCGACCGTGTTCACGCCGACTGAACCGGCGACCGCGACCTTCGCGGCACCAGCCCCGCCCATCGCAACCGTAATGATCTGCGAATCATTCTTCGCCTCAACCACAACGTCTCCGCCCGTTACGATCACCCTGGACTGTTCGATCAATGCATCGGTGTCATTGTTGATCGTGTTCACGGCAATCGCGCCGGCAATAGCCTTCGAGGTGGACGATCCCGTCGCAATCGCCAGCGAACCGGTAATCAGCATCGAATAACTGCTGTCATTCGCGGAAACGTCAAGGCTCTTCACGGTCAACTGAGAGTCGCTGACGACGGAGCGTGTCACACCGCTGATAAGGTTGATCGCAACAGTCCCGGCCCCCGATATTTTTCGGGTCGGCGGTTTGGTCTTCTCCGCAGCTTTTGCCACATCAGCATTTTCAACAAGTGCCGCCTGTTTGAAACCGAATTCCTTTCGTTGCACCTTTCCTGAAAGGACATCGTCATCATCATTGACGATTTCCGAATATGAAGACTGATGCGCGAGTCGCGGCGGATCTACGGCGTCTGCAATGCGAGACTGGTCTTTTGCCGGGGGCTGTACTGGGTTGGCAGTCACGACGCTGCCTGCGACCGTAACGGAAATGATCTCGCCACCGACCTGTGTGATGACGGCGGCCTCACCACCACTCACAACCGCCCCTGAACTGGCAAGCGTTGCCAACCGATGCCCCGTCCCAGTTGCGACTGTCGGATCAATGTTGATTGGACTTCCGTTTCGCGTCGATGCCAGCTGTAGCGAGTCTTCAGTCGCCCCCACGACAAGTAGCTCGAGCCGCTCTGAAGCGGTGCGATGCTCACACCGCCGCCCGAATCGTAGGTGATTTGATCCCCATCCTTGAACGGATGTGAAGCTCCAAAGGTCAATCGGTTGGTCGATCCATCGGCAATCGGTATCGCACGGATCGCCTTCCCAAAACCATGACGCGTTCCCGATGCCACATAAGGCGAAAGTGGTATCACCGTTCCCGCCGTTGCTTCGGCTTTGGTGACGGCGAGCTGCAACTTCGTGGGCGAGGCGGGGTCGACGATCGCATAGTAGAGATTGCCCTGAGCCAACCCCTTGATACTCTGCCCACGTCCGTTGGTGTAGACGAGCGTGTCACCGGTCTTGAAGCCATGGTTGTACCCCAGATCGATCGCGTTGGTGTGATCAAGGGTGGTCGCCCGCAACCGATGCACCATTCCGGTTGCTTTCGTCGGATCCAGTGTGAGCGCTTCACCATTTGTTGCTTTTGCCGGGGTATCTGCGAGCTGAAAGGAATCAGCCCCAGTGACGATCGCGTAGACGATTTGGCCCGAATAGAGCCCGCCGATTGCGGTAGCACTAACGGTCGTTGTTGCTCCATCGTCATAAAGCAGTCGGTCACCCGTGGTCAAACCATGAGCCACCTTTGTGATTGTATTAGCAGAGATGTCGCTTGCCGGATCAAACACCGTCGCGCTCGCCGACAAAGGTGTAAAGATCCGACCAAGACCGTGTGTCTCCTGGGTCGCAACGATCGGGTCGAGTGCCAATCGGATGGAATGGTCGCTGCCTGTGGCGGTCGCTGCGGAAAGGTCTATGCGCGTTTCGGGGATGAAGAACTGCACGGAATTGTCAGCCGCCGTCGCGTCGATTGCGATGCGACTGTCTTTTCTATGGAATCCGTGAAAACCAATCGGATTGCCTTGGAGCGTCAGTCCTCGCCCGGCGAGTGCGTCCGCTCGGCTGAGTGCCAAGGTCACTCCGATATTCAGTGGGCTTAGTGTATCCGTGGCCGGATCATACTCCTGCTCAGTTGTGCTGAAGACGGGAATCGCGTAATAAGTTGCACCCTCGATAAGCTGACCGGTATTGCCATTCGAATCGACATAGGAAATCGGGGTGGTAGGATCCGAACCGGGGCCGGTGTAGAAAGCAGTGCGACTATAGACCAGTGCGTCACCGGTCTGGTAACCGTTCTCCGTCGCAAGCTGGATCAGGCTATTGTTGCCGTTCGGTGTGATCGCTGTTGCCGCCTCAAAGAATTGCCACTGACCAAGAAGAGCCTCGCTTTCGCTTGTTGCCAATGCGATCGTCTGCTCGCCGTCGACAATCGCGTAGTACACGGTGTCTTTTGTTAATCCCTGGATGGCATTTCCAGGCGAGTCATAGCGAAGCGGCGTTCCCGTACCGTAGGCATGAAAATGCCCAAGATCGATCGTATGCCGTGAACCGGTGGTCGGAGCCGCACCGTTGATTGCTGTCGCGGAATGGGAGATCCCTCGTTGCAAGGTGTGGGTGCTGCCAACATCCTGAATACTGCCCAATGTGATGGAAGAATTGCTAGAAGCTGTCGAACGAAATTCGAACGTCTTCGAATTGACCACGTGGACGTAGTACGTCTGGCCGTCTTGTAGTCCTTCGATGGCCGTGCCGCCACCTGCGGAGTATCGAACCGCTTCGTTTTGAGAAAGCCCGTGATCAAATGCAAGAACAATCTGGTTGGCCTGAACCGCATCGCGTGGATCAAATAACAGATTCGCAATCGCCTCGGCGTCACTCTGCCATTCGGCCAGTGCTATTTTGGTACTGCTTATCGGAATCGCAAAATAGGTTGCCCCGTCAACCAGACCACCGATCGGATTCGAAGTCCCCGAACGGTAGACCACCGCGTCACCCAGTTGGAAACCATGGACATAACCCAAATCGATTTCGTCGACCGCAACACCGACTGCGGTGTCCGCAAAGGTCGCCGTGCCTTCACCGGCCGATCGTCCGATTGAAAATTGAGGGTCGCCGGAGTTGTTCGAATCGGTGCCCAAGGTGACAAAGTACGATTCCCCATCTCGCAGTCCCCGGATGACTGCATCGCCGCCACCCGCGTACGTGACACGATCACCAGTTGAAAACCCATGGTTGTATCCCAAGTAGAAATCGCCGGCGCTATCAATGCCGACACCGGGGCCATGGGAAGATGAGCTCAGAAAATCGAAGGCCTGATTACCGATCAGGGCTTCGGTGGAACGGTTGATTGAATTGACAGCTACCGATCCGCTGACGCCGACCGAGTGCCCCCAACTGAAACCACCGATCCCGCTGAACGCTTCCGCATTATTATCCGCAACCACCAGCAAGCTTAAGTCGGTAAGGTACTCCCTTTCCGTAATGGACCGGACGTGTTTATCAGTCGTCGTGATTCGTCCATTTCCATCGGAGTCCAAGGATTCCAGTGGATTGTCGATCGTTATGTTCCGCAGCGTCCGGGTCGGTGCGACCTCGTTGATGGTTTCCGCGGTGATGGGAATAAGCACGTGTCCGTCCGCGGTCGCCTGACTGGCGTCCAGGACAATCGGCGTCCCACCCTCGGACAACGATAGCCGCAGTTTGTTTTCGTCAACTCGCTGAACAAAGTAGACCTCGCCACTCGAGAGTGGGCTGATGCTGGTGCCAGGATCGGAGTAGTAAACAACGGCTTGGTTCCCAAACAGATCGTGTTTACGTCCCATATCAACCAAAGTCGAATCAGTTGAGCTGATGCCTGATGTTGAAAAGCCAGGAACAAACGCGTGAGCATTGCCGGTGGTCGCGTCGAGATCGAGATCGATGATGGTGCCACCACGAGTCTCTGAAAGCTGAATCGCTGAATCATTTGTACGCGTGACGTAGTAGGTGCGATTACTTGCGAGTCCGCCGATTGGAATTCCACCGCCACTCAAGTAGCGAACTGTGTCACCGGTGTTCAGCCCGTGCGCCTTGGGCAGCGTGATTGTCTCGGTGTTCACATTGGTTCGCAGCGTTGAGCTGCCAGACTCAAGTGGTTGCTTCGGCGCGAAAGACGTAAAGGGCGCGAAGAAGCTGCTCTGGCTCGTATCAACCGTCTCGAAGTCTCGGGGCACTTCCACAAATCCGTTCCGCGTTGTGACGGTCGCACCATCGTCGATACGTGCGAGTGTGCGATCATCGATCGAGACAATCGATGCGGCCCCATTGATGGAATTCCCTGCCGACTTGCCGCCTTGAGTGGCGATCGACAAGTTTGTCGAATCGCTCTTCGCCATCACAAGCAGACTGTCGGACGTGACAACCGCACCAGACTTTATCTCCGCGATGGAATCATTGTTGAAAATGACATTGACGTTTGCCACACCGATCCCAGTACCACCTTCCTCTGATACGAGAGCACCCGCACCGGTGACAAACCATCCAAACTGTCCAACAAAGTTCAGGCTGTCGTTTTCAACACTCGAAATCACCGACGCATCGCGACCCACCGTAACTCGGGCGTTCTCCCCGATCGTTGCTTCCGCGTTGTTATCAATCGCGAGCACACTGACTTGGCCACCAAAAGCAACGTTCTTTGCTTCGGTGAACGCTTCTGCCCAAGATGTAAACAGTCCGTTCTGAACACCCAGGTTGTAGTTAAGCTTCGTCGTCACCGGGTCTCCGGGACTGATGATGCTACCTCGTTGACGAGAGAACCCGCGTCCCCACAATTCCTCCCACGGAACGTCGGTCGCGGCCGATACGTTCAAGTCACCTGCGGCACTTACGGTCGCTCCATTGGCAATGGTCGCTTTCGAATCATGGAAGAAGGTGCCGATCGAAAAGGCAAGAGAGAGACTGTTGTCCCTGGTATCCACCGTCCGTCTATCGGTGACCCTTCCTGGGTTGGGATTGGTGGTATAGCTTGTTGAAACGAGTTTTGGAAATTCGACAAGCGTTGATTCGACGTCAATATTTCCATTTCTTGACGTGACCGATGCACCGGGACCAATGATGGACTCGACATCCGAATCGTGGTAGCCAACGGCAAACGCCCCCGCAAATCCAAACGAATTGCGGCTATCATTTTTCACGTCACCCGCGTACTTCTTTGTTAACCAGCGGAGCGGTCCATTGATTCGCCACGTAGTTTTGGCGACGTTATTGGCAAATGGCGCGGCAAGCGAACCAAGACCCGTTGTGGAGTACGCGCCAATGAAGTTGTTAGCGGTGAACAGGTTGCTGTCGATGGTCAGATTTCCACCTGCATCAACGGTTCCGTTCACAGCGGCGAGGACATCGGTGACGGATTGGCTGTACGCGACAGAAAGAGTTCCTTTTGCGCCCTGGTATCCGGTGACTGTCGATTCGACTGATGGCAGCTTCGTTGCGTCGGCCAGAATGTCAACCGTTCCAGTCGCGCGGATGGTTGAGTCGCTTGACAGAGTTGCCTTCGAATCCAAATCGATCATTCCAACACTGATTGCCGCAGCTCGATTGCGGCCACGAACTCTTGCTGCCGATACAAGCGACGCGTCGGCATCCGAACGAAGAGATACGTTCCCCGTCGAATCGATCTCTGCTCCGTTTTGAACGTTGATGGTTGCTTTAGGGTTAGAAATCGCAAGAGTCGCGGAACCATAGGCTAGTGCGATGGCGCGCGTATTCGCATCCGTCCGTGCATCAGAGGTCACGCTAAGGTCGGAACTCTGAATTGATCCTCCATCGATCGTGACCGAACTCGATCCCTTCGAGATTGCAAACCCTGCAAAAATACTGAATGACCCAACGAACTGTGAAAGCCCCTCCACCACCCGCGGTCCAGCTTTGCCGGGATTATCCGCCTGTTGATCGTCGTAAAGGTCAGCGGCATCGGCATCCGCATCAATCACGATATTGCCCGCGCGGATGGTCGTTTGGTTCAACGTAACAGCGGACGTGACGTTTGCTGTGCTGGGAACAACCGGAAGAGTGCCTCCGACCAGGCTGATCACTGTCCCCAAGCTGCCTTGAGCACTGATGGTGAGGCTTCCTGGAGTATCCGTGTTCAACGTGTTGTCGGTGATCAGCTGCGAACCGGCGTTGGCAGTGAACAGCGGCGAGCTAAATGTCAGATTGCCAGACTGACCCGCAGTCCGCGACGTATCCACGACCGCGTTCGGATCAACAAACATCTCCGCCGCTACGAACTCCGTGTTGACGCCCGGCAACGAGAAGTTGCCGACAACAATCGCGTTAAATAAGTTGAAATCGAAGTTGGAAAGGAAGCCAGCCGTTGCATCGTAAGACAACGCAAACTTGACTGAATCTCGGTTCGTGAACCTCTCATTGAGAGCCTGGAAATTCACGCCATCGGTTCCCCACTCCACCGAACCAGTCGGACTAGTTCGCAGGTGAACATTGTCCCCTACTTCGGAAGGAACATCGAATACGACATCAACGCTATTTCCCGTAACGCTGATCGTCGGAGTAATGACTCCGGCCAGCAACTTCCGAGATTCAAGTTTCTCGGCGAAGAGCCTTCGTTTTCTAGATTTTGATTTCTGAGACGACCGACGATTTGACGTTGGGAACAAAGCCATCACCCTTGCAAGGCAGAGTTTGAAGAAGACTCGTCTCTTGAGTGGCCGCAGAATCCCGGCATCACAATCCGAGGTTTATCGCCCAACCCACGAGCTTGATTTCAGACTTCACGGTCCCTGGCCGAAGAGGGGCGCGGACAGAAAAAGGGGCACGTTTTGCTTGGAATCGAAAAGACGCGAAAAAAAGAAGAAACTGCCCGAAACGCTGAAAGATCTGCAAATAGTGGGTCAAGTAGTGGGGTTTACTGCAAGCTGTTCGCCGCAGCAAACAAAGAACTCAACGAAGCCAACAACGAACTGACGCAAGCACTCCACAGGAAACATCCTGCAAGCGGTCGAGGAAAGCGAACCGTCTTGACTATCACCTGCCGATATCTATTGTCACGAAGACATGTTTGTAACTATCGGACTGTACCTTTCGCGAAGCACGCTGCTGAACCTTCAAGAGAACGCCGCCCAGGTATTTCGGCCAAGATGTGGGCTTACCGCTGCGTGGACATTTCGATCGATATGTCCGACCTTGCCGTCAGCCGACACCGAGACGGTCCGGACCTGCACGTCGTCGACGAAGATCATGAAGGGACACTATTCAGCCGTCGCAGCGCAGGGTTTTGGAGAGGATATTTGTGAGCTGAAAGCTGTTGCGCATGATGGTGTCGTCACCACGATCAATTCGGGCCGTGAACTCGAAGACATTCGACACGATCTCGCGCAGCTGCACGGTTGCTTTCAGCGAATCTCCGGGCCGCGCGAAGCCTCGATACTTCGCATTCTTGACTCGAACCAGCACGCCTAATGCGTACTCGTTGAAGTGTGGGTCATGCGTGTTGTATTCCAACATCGGGTTGTAATTGGCCGCGATGAGGATCCCAGCCGACTGAGTGGACAGCTCTTGCATCATCGCGCCCGGTAAAATGGGAGCACCGGGGAAGTGCCCTTCGATGAAGAAGGCGTCCTGCCGCACGGTCGAAGTGGTTACGACCCTTTCGATCTCGATCGACTCGATTTCATCGACCAACAGGTAAGGCGGACGATGATGAAGATAGTCCTCGACAGAATCGAATCGATGCTCGAAATATCCCATATCAACGACGGGACCGGCGCTCGGCGGCTACGCCTTGGAAGCCAGCTTCGCTCGGTCGTTTTCCTTTTTCTCTTTCGCAAACCGGTAGTCGACCACATCCCAAACCAAGCCGACGGCACGCAGAAGTCTAATGGACTGCCAAGTGATGTCGAACTCCCACCAATTGTGCCCGTGCTTTGCCATCCGCGGATGGGCGTGATGGTTGTTGTGCCAGCCTTCGCCATACGCAATGATCGCGACAAACCAATTGTTTCGGCTGTCGTCGGTGGTTTCGTAATTGCGATATCCCCACATATGCGAAGCGCTATTTACCAGCCATGTGGCGTGTAAAACGGTGACAAGGCGAACAAACATTCCCCAGACGACGAGCGAGACACCCAGCTCCATTCCGCCAAACGCGTAGCCAGCCGCAAAGAGGATAAGCCCGGAGGCGAAGTGGATCGGAAGAAAGAGGTAGTCCATCATCCGCATGCCACGCAGCTTGTAGAGGTCTGGAGCCCAGCGTTTCAAGTGAGCTGCACGGTCGCCGTTGTGCGTATGGAACGCAAGCCAGAACATATGGCTCCACCACGACCCGTCGTGTGGAGAATGGGGATCACCATCTTGGTCGCTGTGTTTGTGGTGTTTGCGGTGATCGGCAACCCAATCCAGAGGAGCTCCCTCACCTGCCAGGCAGCCGATCGATGTCAGGACGTACTTGAACCACGTCGGCGTTTTCATGCCCGTGTGGGTGAGAAGCCTGTGATAGCAGAGGCAGATTCCGATGCTGCCGGTCAGCCAATGCAATGCGACGGCGACGGCCAAACCGGTCCAAGTGAAAGTGAACGGAGCGACCGTGAGAACGACCAAATGAGCGAATCCAAGCCATCCCAATGCCCACCAGGAAACGTTCTCAAAACGCTTTCGCTTCTTCGCATCCGACCATTCTTTCTGAGGCGCTTCGGTCTCGCCTTGCTTCTTCTCCAGATCAGTCGTGCTGACGGGTCTTGATTGCACCTTTCGTTCCGGACGAGAAGGGGCTTCAACTACATTCGCCATCTTGTGGATCCTTTCGCATTCATACGCGGGTCGATGGGAGCGGCGTGTGCCACGCTCCGAACGCCGGAAGTCTACGGCAAATGCGGTTTGAACTGTCTTGCTATGACGACGCGAATGTAACGGCGATGTAAAAGATGAAACACGGCCCCTCTCATGTGCCGTCGCCATGGAGCTAACAGGCTGCGGCAATTTGCTTCAAAGTTGCCAAGCCAGCTCAAGCCCGAGAATTTCGCACAAAGCTATCGATCGAGTCCGCGTTCTTAACACCTCTCGGGGATTCGACACCGCTGGCCGTATCAACGGAATTCGCAGAAGTAGCAGCAATTGCCTCGGCCACATTTTCAGGTGTTAGTCCACCCGCGAGCGTCCAGGGAATTGAAGGGTTTTTCTCTGCCCAATTCCTGATTGACGGCCAGTCCAGCGTCCTTCCGCCCCCACCATGCATTGGTCCAGCATCGGCATCGAACAGAAGGTGGAATCCCGCAGCCGCCCACGCCTCGCTCGCCGCCGAAATTGATGCAACAGTTTGCTTTCCGGACGGGATCTTGATGGCCCTGAGTAAATCCAGACCGCAATCCGATAGAGCATGGACATCAGACAAACTTTCGTCACCGTGTAGTTGAATTGCGTCCAGCCCGACAAATCCGGCCACCCGAAGAACGTGTTCGGCCGGTTCATTCACGAAGACTCCGACCCGGTAAAGGCCGAGTCGCTGGGCAAATGCTGAGAGTTCTCGAGTCGCCTCATCGAATGGCGGTAATGAGCGAATGCTGGGCTGAAAGAAATTCAAACCGATTGCATCGGCGCCAGCGTCTCCGACCGCCTGGACGTCTTTATTGAGACGAACTCCACAGATTTTTACTCGAAACAAGATGCGTTCCCCGGTAATCCTTCCAATCGTCGCACCTTCGAAGGATTCGACTGGTGTGCTCCCGAATCGTGGACGATACGCATATTGAGACCGTCCTCTCTCAAGACTGTCAAGACTTTGGCGATGGCGATTCTCAGGATCTACGCCAACCTTGTCACGGAAGACACTGGATCATGCCCGCTAAACTTCGGCTTCGATTCGCTTCGAAAGATCGTGGTACCGTGATCGATTTGGTGCTCATTTTTGCAGCCGTCCTCACGATCACTTTGGTCACTTGGCCCAGAAACAGTGCCCGTCAAGTCGTCTTGCTTCAGGACGAAGCGTCAAAGTGGCAAGAACGGAGCATGGTGGTCACCGATCCGCAGCTCGTTGAAGTTCGACGTCTCGTTGATCGGTGGTCACATCCGGAGAAAGACCCCGAGTACGCCACTGCAAAATGGCGTCGGGAAACCGCGCTCCACTACTTGGCGGTCGCTGCCGTCGGCGAAGACGCTTCGGAAGTCGTGGTCTCCGCGGATGAGCCTTCGTCGCCATCGGATCTCTCACCGCCGATAGCTCGGCTTTCCGACAAGGTCGAAGTGGTCGCGTTTGAATCAAGCGATGAAGGGAAGGACGATCGTTCTCCCGACGTAACGACCGCATCCTTCGCAGATCTTTCAGCGGGCGCGGGCTCGAAAGAGAAGATCGCACACGCATCAAAGCTGGCCAATGAAGATCGTGCGCAAGTGTATTGGCAGTCGGTGGTAGATCAGTCCGAGCAGAAGATCGAGTTCCTTGAAAGGCGTGCGGAAAACGTTCCAGCCTCCATGGGTGAAGTTTGCTCGGTCGGATGGCCCTCCATGGCGATCAATGTCGGCCTGCTTCTCGGCTTGATGGCATCTTGCGGGTACATGCACTGGGCACGAATCGCTCCACTTGATCGGTCGCTTCCCAAGGGACAGCAGCCGCTGCGCACATTGGCGAGAATCGGCACGTTCTCGGGCGTTGTCTGCTGGTCACTCCTTTGCTGCCTGCTCGCGCTGATCCAGTCGTAATTGCTGGGATCCCTGCGGCTTTGGATCTGCGGAAGTCCTTTCGCCGGCGTCAAAGCAAGCACTTAGCAACGCTCGGCCGCTTTTTGAAATCCGTACTCACGTCGGCGTTAAATTGTGCCGATCGTAACGACTGGAGAGGCAATCGACCTTCCTCCCATCCGAAGTCACAGTCTTACAGAATCAACGATGAAGAATTCTGAAAACGATTTTACGCTTCCGCCTTTCCCCTCCTTTCCATCTGCAAGTCGGTACGTCGAGCTTGGCTCCGTTGCTGAGTCAGTCCATCGCGTTTCGCGTAGCGTCGAAGCACGGGAGGCGATCGCGGTGGTCATCGGACCTCCCGGAACAGGCAAGTCTCTCGTTTGCACTCTGCTCGCAAAGCAATTCTGCGAGTCGCACGATGTGATTCAGATCGGAGACACTTCGATCTCCGACGAGACAGCGTTACTGCGGATGATTCTGCATCGACTCGGCGTCGCGTTTACTGAGTCCGATCACAACGAACTCGATTTTCTCGTAAAGGAAAGGCTGACCGGCACCAAGGCAAATCCGAACGGTGCCGTACTCATCATCGATGAAGCCGCCTCACTTGAGGAATCGATCTTGGAGTCCATACGTCGGTTGACCAACCTGATGAACGGAGAGGCTCCGGCTCTCTCCGTCATCCTGGCTGGCGGAGTCAAGCTTGACGAAACGCTCGCAAGCCCCACCTTGGAAGCGTTCGTGCAACGTATCGCAACTCGAACTTATCTCCATCCTCTCAGTCTCGATGAAACTCGAGAATACTTGCGCGCATCGATCGCAAACTGTGATGCATCGCCCGACGAAACGATCAGCCAAGACGCGATCTCGGCGATTTATCATGCGACTTCCGGGATACCTCGTCTGATGAATCAGATGATGACTGAAGCCATCGATTGTGCCGCCGACCTGGGCGAAACGCTGATTGATGAACATACCGTCGACCGCGCATGGGTGAGCCTTCAGCAACTTCCGTCGCCGATGCTCGAAGAGCCGAAGCTCGATCATGTGATTTCGAACGAGATCGAGTTCGGCGAACTCGCGGAATCCGCCACTGAGGAGACCGATGCTCACAGCGAGTCTCGACCCGAGTCGCCATTCGCGAATACAACGGAGCCGCAGCCGCAAAACGCTGAGCAGGTGCTGCAGTATTCCACGGAACCGACCTTCGTGCAGCCGATTCAAGACCGTGGCGTCGACTCGATTTCCCTGTTCGGAGATTTCGAAGAAGAGGAGCCCATCGAGGTCGGCGCGGGCAAATCGGAGATCGTGCCGGCGGCGGCCGCGGATCAGATCGAAGTCATGCTCCATTCTCAGGTAATCGGACTGAGTCAATTTGCGTCAGACAACACGGCGACGCGACAAGTCGATCAACAAGAGCGTGTCTTCGAGACGGATCTAGATTCGATGGAGCCCGACTCCGAAACGACGCCAGAGTCTGGTCACCCATCATCGAGGTCGGCCGGAGTGATTTGGTACGACGAGCCAACGGATGGTGATGCTCAGTCCGAGCAGGACGATGATCGCGACCTCGTCTGGGTGACGGAAGACGTCGACATCGAGCCGAAGCCTTCCGCGGCCCCGTCGCAGTCGCACATGAGAATCGACGAAGCTGCGGAAGAAAGCGATTCGATTCGTCTGAACATTGACTACCGCGAGATGCTGCAGAAAATGCGAGGCAATCGCTAGTTAAGAATTGTTGGAGGTCAAAGCTTCGTTGAACTCCAGGCGAGTTCCTCTTGGCCACCGTCGGTGTTACCATCTGCAGCATGAGTTCGAAGCGCATCCTGATCGGCGTCTGCACGTATCAGGAGTCTGAAAATATCGAGACACTGATCAGTGAGATTCGCCACACGCTTCCCGAAGGGGATGTGCTGGTTGTTGACGACGACTCTCCGGACAAAACGGCGGAGTGCGTCGAGCGGCTGCAGCGTCAGGATGACCGCCTGCATTTGCTTGTTCGGAAGGGTGAACGCGGGCTCGGCTCGGCAATCGTGCGCGCGATGGAGCATGCCGTCGATAACGACTATGAGTTCTTTCTGAATCTGGATGCAGACCTGAGTCACGATCCGAAGCAGTTGCCAAAGCTTCTTGAGATGGCCATTGGAAACGAAGAACTGGCTGTGGTCGTTGGCTCGCGATACATCGACGGCGGACAGATCGTCGGCTGGCCGCTTCGGCGAAGACTCATGAGTAAACTCGTGAACCGCTTTGCGACCGGAATTCTGAGACTTCCCGTTTCAGATTGCAGCGGCTCGATGCGATGTTATCGCGTTGAATCGTTGCGTTCACTCGGTCTATCAAGACTGCGATGCACCAGCTACGCGGTTCTCGAAGAGGTGCTTGTCAAAATGCATCGAGAGGGCCGACTGCTGGCAGAAGTCCCAATCACTTTCACGGAGCGTGAATTGGGAGCAAGTAAATTGACAATGGCGGAGGCCATCCGTTCGATCTACTTCATGATGAGACTCGCCGTCACGCGAAATTCATAGTCGCATTGACGGGACAAGTAGGTTACTTCCGCTGGCTGATCAAGCGACCGTGGCTCACAAGTCGTTTCACGGCTGCTTGTAAAACCTCATCTTCCACATCGCTAATCACATGACCGTCGTCGGCAAGCCGACCCGTGATATCATCTGAATTGACCTTCAAATCCGCATGGACACCGTTCTGGCTGATTGCCGTGCCGCTGGGTGAATAGAACTTTGCCGTGGTGAGGCAAAGTCCAAACTTCGCTGCCTGCATGCGAAAGATCCCTTGAACACTGCCCTTACCGTAGCTGCGCTCACCGACGACAAGCCCACGTCGGTTATCAGCAATCGCACCGGCGAAAATCTCGCTCGCACTTGCGCTGTCACTGTCGATCAGAACAGCAAGCGGAATGTCCATCGTGTTGACCGGATGGGCCGTGTACTGAAAGTTCTCACGGGAGTTACGACCACGCGTGGTGACGATTCGTCCGCGTTCGATGAACCGATCGGCCAACTCGACTGCGGCCGATAGCAGACCACCTGGATTTCCTCGTAGGTCCAGGACCAAGCTTTGCATTCCCTGTTGCTTCAAATTCCAGATAGCCCTCTCCATATCGCGGGGAGTCGTCTTCTGGAAATTGGTCAAACGCAGATAACCGATACGATGGATCGCGTCGGCGATGTGTGCATTCTCAACGCAAGGCACTTCAACTCTTCGTCGAGGAATGGAAAGATCGCGCGTTTGCCCGTCCACCTTTCGGATTCGCACGGCGACCAAAGAATTCTCAGGGCCGCGAAGCAAGTCCGCCGCGATCTCCGGATTCGAGTCCGTTGTCGCATGCTCGACGCGAACAATGTGCTGACCCGCAAGCAATCCCGCTTCCTCTGCCGGACCACCAGGAATGACTGATAAGATCTTGAGCGAATCAGGTGTCGTCTCAAGCTCAACTCCCAATCCGACAAAGTTTCCTTCGATGTTCGAGAACATGTCATCGAGTTGGTCAGGTGACAGAAGTCGAGTGTAGGGATCCAGTGTCGAAATCGCACCGCTGACGTACTCAAGAATCACTGTCGTTGGATTGATGCCGATCTCCGCTTGGGCAAGATTCGCAACATGCGCGACTGTACCCCGCAAGTCGAACCGACTGAGAGCCGGACGGTCTGTGATGCGGCGATGGATGTTCTCTTGAAACCGTTGTACCTTTGCGGGGTCCGTACCGGCTAAACCGTGTTCGACGAACCGTCGCTCAGTCAGGGCGATTTCCAATGCTGCAGTTCCATGCAGCAGGAGACGCGACCAATCGAGGCGCTCCACATAATGTGTCTCCAAGTTCGCGAGGACTTCCGCATACAGGTCTAATGCCTGCGTCGCACTCATCGTGCGCGTCGATTCGACGAAGCTCGGATCGCGATAACGTCGATTGACGTCATAATGAAGTCGACTGATGACGAGTCGCTGATAGATCTTGCGGTGATTCGGGAACTCTCGCGAGGCCTTCTCGTAGTGGCGTATCGCCTCGTTCCACTTTCGCTGGTTCTCGAGCGACGCTCCCGCCTCCAAAACGTCGGATAACGTTGAAGCAGAACCAACCTGCTCATCTGCGGCGGACTCACCCTCTGAAGATGCGGGTACGCCGTCTTGGGCGACGAGTGGAGACGCGACGACTGCGAGCAGGCAAGCCAGCAGTGGAATAGATCGAAACAGCCGTTTGCCAACACGAAACGGACGTACCCATGCAGATTGTGCCATACCGGATCGGACCATGAGGTGTCTTTGGGAGGGGGCTTTGTTTGGCGAACACACGAAAGTGTGCATTCGCCGATCGACCGCGCTCGACACCCATAGCGGGCGGCCACGCGAATATAGGTCACAAAACTTGCCCGGTCAAAAAACCGTCTGATGGACAACCGCTCCAATTCACCCAACGATTAAACTTTCGCGAGCGCGAATCGCATTAATCAGTTGAGCGCGATTATGCTGTGCGACGTTCCAGGAGTCTCGTCGCAGAGCCATGGTCCATTTGCGTTCCCACGCATGAGGTGGCAACGCCACCTTGGCCTCGATGTTCTTGAGGAACCAGTGACTGATTCCAATGCCGCCAACCGTGCGGCGATGCAAACATATGCGGCACATGCATCGAAGAAAAGTATTTCGATTCGATTCCGTCATCGTTGTCTGCAAGCAGACAGGTAAACCTGCGTTTCACGCCAGGTTTCACGCAGTGAAGGCCGCTATTGCACGAGATTCACGTCGGCAAACCCTGCATTGCTACTCAACCGAATGAGCGAATGAAATCTTGTCGGAATGCCCTTAGCCGAAGTCGACATCTGCAAATGCAGACGCTGGAGTCACGTCTTTGCCTGGCAGACGTTTCGTCGTCGTTTGACGTGAATCGTGATAACGCGGTCTCGGCAATCGATGCGCTTCAAGGCCAGTCCGGAGTAGAGAGCTCTATCCGAATGGGATTCCAAGATGGCGACTTGCAGATCAATCCATCGCGGTGGATTGGTAAAGCCAACACCGGCGAATTCGAGTTATCCAGTTCATGGATTCGATTCTGATTGAACCCCGCCAGCTGCTGCCAAACGAAATGGCTGACGACGCCAATAAGTGAGGCTTCGCCAGAGCCATTCGAGCGGGCCGAAGCGAAAGGATCGCAACCATATTGGCGAATACCAGAGTTGCAGTGAGATGATCGCCAAGCTAAGCACTTGTTGCCAGATGCGATCGACGCTTCCAAAGAAGCCAAGTCCATGGCCGTTGTAAATCGTCGTACAAATGAGACTCTGCATGATGTAGTTCGACAATGCCAAGCGCCCGACAGCGGCAAACCGACGTTGTAGCTTGCGCATGAAACCGGCACGGACGATCACCATCACGACACCGATCCACCCAATTGCCGTGAAGAGGCTGCCAAAGTAATTGAAGAGGCTTCCCACGCCCATCGAGTAAACCATCTCCCAAGCCTGTGTTTGGAATTTCACAACTCCGTAAGTGGACAACGGGAGTCCAACCCCAAAGCCAATGAACACCATGATTGAATAAAAACGCATGGATCTCGCGGCCGAAAGTACACGTGTCGTGTAAAGCGCCATTCCGAGAAGCATGCAACCGAGTAATCGCCATCCGAAAACGAGCAGAAACGTTAGCATCTCCGCCCACTCGCCAATTCGGAACTCCGCAGTCTGTAGCCAACTACCAAGCATCGAAGCACGAATCGACTCGACCGTCTCTTGACTCGGGGACCACATCTCTCGCATCTCTGCAAGTTCGTTTTCCGGAACCATTTGCAAGGTGGAAAGAAAGACCGGAGGGATCAAAAAGAGAAATATCGCGATCGAGATTTGGATCGACGGACGAACTCCGCGGAACCAAAAGGCAATCAACCCCACCGAACCGTAGAGAAACAAAATGTCGCCATTCCACAACAAGCAAACGTGTGCCAGACCGAAGAGCAGCATCCAGAACATCCGGCGGTAGTGGAGGCCAGTTGACCTGCCCGTCCGTTCCTTCGCACGCGACGTCATCAAAGCGATACCCGCGCCGAACAGCATGGAGAAGATCGTAATGAACTTGGCATCCGCAACGACGTGGTTGAAGCACCAACAAAGGTAGTCCAGACGCGAAATTTCACCCGTCGCATACGGATTGATGTACACGGCGAACACGTCAGCGAAGGCCTGCATATTCATGACCAGAACACCGCAAAGCGCAAACCCACGAAGGATATCCAACGATTGGATTCGGTTGTCGGCGGCCACCGGAGCTTGAATCGGCTGATCTCGTTCGGAATCCGCTCCAGTCTCACTTTCCATGCTTGCTATTCCAAGTTCTGGGCCGTTGTGCATTGATAAAGCCCGCGTCAGGCTGGATTGCTCTTTGCTCGCCGTTCAATTTCGTTGGCATCGGCAAGAAATTGCCATGATGCCGAGCATTCGTCGCACAGTCTTTTGAGGCCATGACACTTTGTGAGCCGACATCGACTTGTTACGT
>JBCCOI010000006.1:0-45095 GCA_039025515.1 Planctomycetota bacterium | reverse complement strand
GAATCCGTGGAAGCGATTCTCGCCCGTCTCTTCGGAGACACGCCGAACTCAACAGCGGAGTGGTCACACTCCAGTTTCACCACCAGCAGGTCACGAAAGACCCGCTCAGGCCCGTCGCCGCCTGAGCGGGTTTTTTCGTGCACTCACCCTGAAAACGAAGTGAACGTAGGCTGCCACCCTGCGGAGCCCTCGGGCGACGAAAATACGGCAGTGCGCCACCAAACCGATGCCGCATTGGCGCTCGCAAGGCTCCCTGGATGCGGCCTACAGTCCAGCGCGTGACCTGAACGTAGGCCGCCATCGAGGAGCCTTCGGGCGACGAAAATGCGGCGCTAAACCCTTTGCCGCAATCTTGCACCTGCCATCGATCTTTGACCTAGAGTTCGACGTTAATTCTCATTTCACCGACCTCCAAGATGAGTTTCGATCATGCTCGAGTCCGTGTTTGCCAAAGGCAAGGAAATTTCAGGTGCCAACGCGACCATGCTGTTGGGAGAGGACGAACGTGGTTCCGGCGGCCAGATGAAGGCGAGCGATAAAGCGATCACGGTCGACGGCAAAACTGGCATTTTCCTCCCTTACCGACCGAATGCGATCAACTATGTCGTTCCCCAAGGGAAAGATGTTGTCAGTTCACGATTCACCGGATGTTACATGGCGAAGTACAAGGTGAATGGTGAGTTGCGTGTTGCTCACGTCGCCACGCCCGACTGCAACGAGGCGTGGTCGGCGCTTAAATCACAACAGGGCGTCGAAGTGGTCGCAGAATTTAAGCCTTCCGACCATGTCGACCTCGGCTCTCTGGGATCGGGAGGTGGCCCCCAATTCCTTGGAGTGATGACAACCGAAGGCTACTGTTCTGCTGTGGCGGCACAACGAACTGGTGCTGCGAACACCGGTGATACCAAGTTGACGGTGACCGCACAGACGCTCGTGAAAGCGAACTAGCTTTGCCGAGCCGGATGACTGCGACATGCAACGAACGCGAGTGTTAACTTGCTCGCGTGAACATGGACGCAATCATTTGATTGCTAAGACCCGTTGCAACGCTACTGAGATCAGTTGCGATGTCGCGTCGCGACATTGCCTCGCCAATCCGAGCGATTGTGGGTGATTGAACAACCACGTATTCATTGGCCCATCGATCATTCGATACAACCGAATAGTCGATAGAGATTATTCAATGGAGCCAATGGTTCCAAAACTGTACTATCGCGGCGTGGGTCAGGCGGAGCCACGGCAACGCGGGGCAGTGTTCGCCGCCGCTTGGCCCACTCTATCTTTGCTTGATCCTCAGATTACTTCGCCCATTAGATAACAACGGAAGCTCGAGACAAGTTGTGCGACCGCTTGCTTCATCTCTCTTCTGCGACGGTCTCGATTGCGTTGCGGCTTCAGTTCAAGATGCACCTTCGTGTGGTTGCCCTGGCTGGCCTTCTCATTTTGAAGCTCGTCGGGGTGAGCCGAACTAAGGGTCAACGTTGCCTGGAAAGAAATACGGTGATCGATTCGTCGACGACCTCCGGGAGCCGCGCCAGAGTTCACTTTCAATGAAAGCTGGTTCTCCTCAACGTGAATGATCTCGGCTTTATGGTCTGCGATAAAACCTCGCAGTTTTTCGATAGCGAGATCGATCGGAACCGGCGTCAGAATGTCCACGGTCGTGTTCGCCGCCAGATCAGCTCCTGTCAACCAGTCGAACCAACTTGCCCGAGGCGTCGCCTCCGCGACTTCGGACATCTTTCCGAGGCCTAGTTGTATGACTCGGTTACGTCCGTTGTCCTTTGCTTTGAGCAGCGCCCTGTCGGCACGCGCGAGAACCGTTGAAGCGTCATCTCCGGACTGAAATTCGGTGACGCCGAAGCTGGCCGTAATGCACTCTCCTTCGAGACTCTCAATCGGAGTCACCTCGAGTGCTTTACGAATTTCCTCTGCACGTTGGGCTCCCGTCGCGTTGTCGCAAGACGATGCCAACAAGAGAAACTCTTCACCGCCGTACCTGGCGACCAAATCGCCGTCACGACTATGTGTCGTAAGAAGATTCGCAAAGACCTTTAAAGCTTCATCTCCGGCTGGGTGTCCATAAGTGTCGTTGATGCGTTTGAAGTGATCGAGGTCACAGATCAACAACGAGAAGGTTGGCCCCCCTTTGACCGTAGAAGCGACCAATTCTGCGAGGTTTTTGTCGAAATGAGCTCGGTTCGCGGTACCCGTGAGCGGATCCAAACACGACTGTTTGTGCAGGGTCTTCAGTCGCTGTTCCAACTGTTTCCGGTCAGATAGATCGTGGATCACGATCACCGTACCCAGAAAGCCCTTCGCCGCATCCATCACTGGCGCGACTTCGACGTGCACAGAAATTGAACCAATCCTTGTGGATTCGATGACCATCGTCCGTTGGACGGCAACGTTCGATTTGATGCATTCTTCAAGCGGACAAGTGGTCGGTTGATCCAGATTGCGATCTGCATCCCGCATCTGCATCGCGGTGGTTGACCAATGCTTGCCGATCATCACATCCGCCGGTAGATCCGTGAGACGTTGCATTGCAAGATTCCATTCACGGATCGTCCCTTCCGCATCAGTAAAGATCACACCGTCCTTTAACGATCGCAATAACTGATGATTGAAACGTGTTTCGCTTCGAACGACGCCCATTCCGGGTATCGCTCTCTGACCCAGAGCAAGCTGGTCGACGCCTTTTGAACCGATGGGGTCGCACGGAATAGCGGTGCCCCCGGCGCCTCCTGATGCGGATCCCTCATCATGTTTCCAAGGTTGACGAACGTCCTGGGGGCGAAGTTGATGTAGCCACCGATGGAGTGTGGTCGGATGGGGTGTTCCCTGCGCGATCTCAGGAAAGGAGGCGAGCAAACGCCCGAAGTCGGCCACCATATCAGGATCAAATTGTGAACCAGAGGCTCGTACCAACTCTGCGACGGCACGTTCGACACTTCTCGCCGGCCTGTAGTCCTGTCGCGTCGTCATCGAATCGAACGCGTCCGCGATTGCCAACATTCTCGATCCCAATGGCAACGCTTGCTCGCGAGGGGCCTCACCACCACGGCGACTGTCGTACCAAACGCCCGAATAGCGAACGATGTCCAGCAATTCGGTATCGGTGGTACAACCGCGCAGGATCTCGCAGCCCACTTCCTGGCACGTATCCATTGCCAGTTGCTCTTCAACCGTTAGCTTCCCCGGCTTGCGGAGGATGCGGTCTGGAATTCCGATCTTGCCAATATCATGCAGCAACGCCGCCACTTCGATTCGATTGCGGACGTCCTCGTCGAGTTGCATCTGTTCAGCCCAACTGCTGCAGACGAGCGCGACGCGAAGACCATGAGCGGCCGTGGCATTGTGCTTGGTGCGCAACGCAAAAAAGAGCGATGTCGCAATCCCCAAGCGAACCATCGCGAGCTGGTTTTCGGTTTGCGACGTTAACCCGGATTTTGAATGATCAGCCGGTTGCGATGCCGATCCGGCTGAGGCCGGACGTAGTTTCGCCAAGAGTTCCGCTCCTGACGTTTGGTCAGTTGGTGCCCCCTCGGATCCGCCGCCAGAAAACGTGAATCCCGAACCAATGGAGGGGTTTTGGCTCGGTTGGGTCGGGGAGTTCATCGTGATTGGAAACTTTCAGTGCGTGTCGACAGCCTGAGATGTGAAAGGATAGGTCATCTGTAGCGGCTGATTCGGCGATTAAGGGTGTGTCTCCAAAAGTTCGGCAACGACGAAAACTTGCGTCGCTTTCGAGGCGTACCTACCATGTGAAGGTGAGCCGGGCGAAGGAAATCGCCGGATGTGATGCAGCATGCCCCGGCGATCCCCCCTCCTCAAACGGGACCGGCACCGTGAGTCTTTCCGACATTGATAAGATCCTCTTGCAACGCTGCTTAGATGGAGCGCCGAGGGCCTGGCAAGATTTTGTTGAGCGATTTTTGGGATTGGTGATCCACGTCGCCAATCACACGGCCCAAGCAAGGTCCATCGTGCTGGACGATTCGACCCGAGAGGATCTCGTTGCCGAAGTCTTCCTGACCCTGTTGGCTTCCGACCGCGCCGTCCTTCGGAAGTTTCGCCGTGACAGCTCGCTTGCAACCTATTTGACCGTGATCTCCCGCCGTGTCATCGCGAGACGCCTGATCGACCAACGTTTCCAGAGTCGGCTCCCTCCCTCGCCGGAGCCTTCGGTTGAACCTGAAGATCGACTGGCGAATCGTGAAGAGGTCGAGCGACTGATGAAACGATTGGACCCACAAGAGTCTAGCGTTGTTCGCATGTATCACTTGGAAGGCAAGAGCTATGGTGAAATTAGCGAATTGGTTGGCATTTCCGAGAATTCTGTCGGCCCGTTGCTAAGTCGTGCCCGCCAAAAGATGCGTGAAGGTGCGTGATCTCGCTGGACGCTCACTCGACTCTAAAAGGACCATTTGATTCGTATGTCATCCAATCAATCACACGTCCGTCGACGCAACTTCATCCGCGATAGCGGTTTGCTCATCGCGGGTGGTGCGATTGGTTCTTCGGCAGACGGAAGCGATCGCAACTCAGAAGTCGAACCAAAACATTCGCAACTGAACGTGGCATTTATTGGCTGCGGCAAACGCGCCAGAGAGCTCGCGTCCACCCTGCTAAATCCGGCGACGAAGGAAGTTGGCAATCCATCACCTGAAATACAGATCGTTGGACTCGCAGACCTCTTTGGTTCGCAGTCGCAGTCTTTCTACCGAAGCCTCAAGGGACGGTATGCATCATCCATCACGGATGATTGCTCGCGTATGTCGGGAATCTCCTGCGTCGACCGTCTGCTTGATCGCGGCGACATCGACTTGGCGTTCGTCACAACGCCTCCCATATGCCGACCGGAATACGGTGAACAGTTGCTGAGCTCTGGCGTTCATCTTTATCTCGAAAAACCGCTCGCTGCGGACAAAGCGGGAGTCGAACGACTCGTCTCTGCCGCCCAACCACAAGCCGACAAACTCACCATCCACGTCGGGTTCCAACGTCGATACGACTTGAGCTACCGCAAGTTAATCGATCGGATTCATTCCGGCGCGATCGGCACTCCATTGTTCGGACGAACGTTTTGCAATGTGGGCAGCATTCGTGAACTGACGCCGGATGAGGCGGACAGCGAGATTGAGCATCAGCTTCGCAATTGGAAGCACTTTCGCTGGACGGGCGGAGACTTTTTGGTCGAACAGCACGTGGCCGGACTGGACATTATTCGTTGGGCATTGGGCGAAGAACCCATTGCCGCGCACGGTGAAGGTGGCTGGACTCAAGCGGCGAGTCATTCGGCCGTTGACGTGTTTGACCATCACAGCGTGGACTTTGAATTTGCGAGCGGTTTCGTTTGCTCGAGTCGCTGCAGGCGACGCAGCAAGGCCTGGAACCAAACAAACGAACAGATCTATGGCACGGAAGGACGTGTCGACTTTTCGGCGGGACAATTGCTCGACCTGAACGGTAACGTCATCGAGTCTTTCGGAGCTCCCAATCTCAAGGCTGCGACCCAACGACAGTTGCTTGACCTGGTCGATTCCATTTGCAGCGGGCGCGGCGCGAACCAAGTCGCGGAGGCGGCCAAGAGTTGCAACATGGCACTTGCCGCACAAGAGGCAACATCCTCCGGAAAGAAGTTCAAATTCGTCTAATAGCGACGGACTCGCGCGATCAGCACGAGACCGATTCCGAGTAGGACGATATTCCCCATCCAAACGCCGTACGGTGGAATCGCTTCATCTTTTGCTTGATTGAGTCCCAAGATGAAGAGCGGATAATAGATCAAGAGTGTCGGAAGAAAACAGCGGCCGAAGGTCGTCCAGTAGTCACTTGTCTTGGCAATCATTGCCAGCGGGGCGCCGATCAGCACAAAACAAAAGCAGCTGAATCCCTCCGCCCATCGTCGCCATGGTTCGATTCGAAGACGCGTCAGTCGCCGTCCGCTCGCCTTCAATCGTTCGTCCATCTGTTGACCTTCGCCGCCGGCAATCTCCTCGATACGACTGGTCAAGATCGAGAACCCTGTGTGAGCGGCAAGCTGCCCAACGGCTGCCACGGATCTGGCGTCTTGCCGCAGACGTTCGACTTCGATGACCCGAAGTGGTAGTTCACTCGGTCGCGTTTCTTCGAGTGTGGGTGTTCGAAATGTGCGTGAGATGGGGATCGGAACCTCCGTTTTCCCGGGAAAGTTCATTTGTAATGACTGTCCCCGATCCCAGCGGCTATCGGTCAATTCCAGCAACAACGTTTCATTGTCCGGATCCAACGTCAGCCGACCTTCGCGAGCCTGCATCTTCATTGGTTCGCCGCCGCCGTAAATTGTCACCGTGGGATATTCAAGCGTCCTACCGTTCACGTTCCGCACGTGAATCGAAAATCTGTCGTCAGTATAGGAATGCTGGCTTCGCATTTTCCGGTAGACGATGTCTTCAATCGAAAGCATCACGACTCGATTGACACCCGGACGTCCCCAAGAGACTTCAAGATCGCTGATGATTACCGCAAATGGGCTGAGTAAGAATGCGAACACTAATGCGGGCTGCAAAAGACGAACTGGTGAGATACCAGAAGCTTTGACCGTTGCTACTTCACCATCTCCGGCCATCCGTCCATAGACGCAGGAAACGGCAAACAAGGCAGTCGCTGGGAATGCAAACTTTAACGATACTGGAAGCACGAACGGGAGCAAATTCACGATTGCCAATGGCCCTAAACCCTCGCGCAACAACGTCCGGCCGACACCAATCAATAAGATCAGCAGTGTCAGGGCAATCAAAGCAACGACGAAGATCTTCATGATCTCCGCCAAAATGTATCGAGTCAGCCTGGTTGGCATATGCAGGAATGGCCACTCCCGGGCCGCCCGCGAAGGTCATCGTGGGGTAAAACAGCAGTCCGCGGCTTGGTCGTACCAAAACTGACAAATGTTGCGGTAGATCGTTTCACTTAAAATGCATGCAAGAACGTCGCCTTCCACGGCATCGATCCGACCAGCGACACGCTTTACCGGCCACACGATTCCGCCCGAGCCTCGAAATGCAATCTTTGGGAGATCACTTCATCGTCTGCGGCTTAGGCAGTCTTGGGCGTTGCTGTCTGCAGGACCTTCGTCGCTATGAGACGCCTGATCTTCATCTCGAGATTACAGCGATCGAACTTCGACAACTCGCGCCGCTCGATCACCAGGAACTTCGTGACCTACTGGACGGCGCCATTCTGCGTGCGGATTGCCGCGAAGAAGGCGCGCTTGTCGACGCCGGAATTGATACGGCGAGAGCAATTCTGCTGGTCACGAACGACGAAAGTGTCAACATTCAAGCCGCAGTGGCGGCCCGTCGTCTCAATGCCGGCGTTCGTCTAGTTGTCCGTTTGAGTAAACCCAATCTTGCCGAATTGCTGGAGCAGCAGCTCGGAAACTTTGTCGCGTTCAATCCCAGCGAATTACCCGCCCAGGCATTTGCACTCGCCGCATGGCATAGCAACTTGGTCGGGTCCATCGAATTCGATGATTGCGAAATCCGAGTGCTTCAGCAGATCGTGAAAAAGAACGACGATCCTATGATTTTGGGCCTCAACACGGCACCCAAGAATGGAAAGCGTGTGATTGCTTGGCACCCTCAATCTCAGGAATTGCAAGCGGGTGACGACAATGGCGGTGTCGGATCATCGCCTCGTGCTTTCTTCGATTGGGAGGCCGAACACCCAGTCAAACCGGGTGACCATGTTGCGACGCTTCAAGTATTTGAGAAGTCGACGCTGGTCCGAGAAGCCAAGCAAGCGAAGCGGGCACAAAAACGGTCAAAGGGGCGTCGTAGCGCCAAGCAAATGATGAGCAACTCGTGGCTGCAGCTCACTCGCGTCTTTGAATGGGTCTCCGAAACGCGCTCGCGGCTTTTTGTTGTGGTGGGCTTGCTGGTCGCATTCCTACTTTGGGGAACCGCAACGATCGTTTTTAAAACGCAGATTGACGGTCTGTCTTGGGCACGCGCGATGACGTCGGCCGTGTTGCTGCTGATCGGCGGCTACGGCGACCTGCTCGGTGGTTTTGAGGATGGCGATTCCGTGCCCGTTTGGGTGCATGTCACTTCACTTTTTATCACCGCCATCAGTTTCCTCTACGTGTTGAGCGCTTTTGGCGTACTGGCGGAAAGTGTCTTGAATACGCGGCTTTCCGTTCTCGGTCGTCAAAAACTCCCAAACTCAGGACACGTTGTCTTGATCGGAATGAAGCGTTTGGGCAACCGCGTCGGCTCACTGCTAGCGAGATACCAACAACGAATCGTTGTTGTGGTGGAAGACGAAATGGAGATAGAGAGTGAAAAGCGTTTCCCAACATTCTGCGGAGACCCGGTCGGCTACATCGACCGCTTGCACTTGGAAAACGCAAAGAGTCTGGTCGTGTTAACCGACCATGAACTGATGAATCTCGAGATCGCCTTGGCGGCTAGAGACCACGTTTCACGAAAGGGCGGTGACTTGGAATTGGTCGTCCGCACATTTGATCATGAGTTCGGAAGAAACCTCGTCGATCTTGTTCCTGATGCAAAAGTAATTGTCGCGCACGAATTGTCGGCGGAGGCTTTTGCGGCGGCGGCTTTCGGCGAGAAAGTCCTCAGCGTTTTTCGACTCGACGGCAACACCGTCCTCGTCACTGAATACCGCATCGAAGAGGGCGATCACTTACATGGGCTTTTGCTTTCTGACATCGCCTACGGATACGGGACGGTCCCCGTGCTTTGGTCACGCGGTGAAAAAAAGCAGTACCTTCCTGATGACGACATACAAATTGAAGTGGGCGACAAGCTGGTTCTGCTCGCAACAACCAACGGTCTCCGTCGCGTGGAGCATGGAAAAATCTCGCCCAGGACCGACTATCAGATCCAGATCGAATCGGTGTTGATCGACGACAACCGCTTCTCCGCTGGCAACGACCTCGCCCGCATCACGGGCTGCTCGCTGGAGACCGCAAGGACGATCATGAATGAACTCCCTACCACCGTCGTGCTGCCACTCTACCCGCAACAAGTCGAATCACTTCGAAGCGTTCTGGCGAGACAAATCTCATTCAACGTCAGTTCTTCAGCTCGATCAGTTCAATCGAACGTTCGAAATAGACGGACATTCGATTGAGCACAACTCCCAGCACAGCCGAAACCGCCGAATAGACCAATGGCATCGAACCGTAGACGCTGTCTTTCGGGTTCACGTAGACAAGCATGAACAGCGCGGCAGCCATGAATGCCGTCAGTGAAAGCCCCAGGCATACCGCAGACCTTGCTTTGGCGACAGCTGCGGCGGATTCAACATGATTCATTTTGCTTTCGGACATTGTGAAGCCTGACCCATCGGAAAGGAAATTAGAAAGCGCAGCCGTCGTGCTTGACATCCACGCTTGGAATTGTGCCACAAAATTCAACTTTGAAACCCATGGCAAGAATGACGCAACGTTTGGAATAAGAGCGACCTTGCACGCTACAAAAAGGAATCTCCACTTGGGGACGGTTACCCTCCGAACCAGGACGGGGAAGGAACGTCGTTCGATTTCGCGTCCGATTTCTCGGTAGACCACCGCCGCCGTTCGGATCGCGTGACGGCATTGTGCCGGCAACATTCGAATCCCGGACATGCCTTCTTGGTACTCCTGCTCAGCAAGTCGAAGCAGCCTTTGAACCGACTGCTTCACGGTGGAAGAGTCTTCACTGAGAGGTGACCCGATTCCAGGCAGATAGCTCCGCCCACGCTCAGCATCCTCGCGGACGTCCCGAGCAATGTTCGTCATCTGCATTGCAACGCCGAGCGCGATCGCTTTTTGCCTTGCAGATTCATCGTTCACACCCATGACACCGCACATCATCAACCCGACGGTCCCTGCGGCGTGATAGCAGTACAAACGCAGATCATCTTCGGTTTCAACGTAAAAACCATCGACGTCCATTTGCATCCCTTCGATCAGCTCAGCGGCGTACCGTGTTTCAAACTTGCCGCTCGCGATCAACGGTTCGATCCAAGCCGAGGCGGCGTGCTGATAGGGATCACCACGTTCGATCGCGTAGAGATCCTCCTCCAACATTCGAAGCACCTCGCGAGCATCATCCGCGTTCTTCGCATGATCAACGGCATCGTCGACCGTTCGGCACCATCCGTAGAGCGCTGTCACATCCTCACGAAGTATCGCGGGCAGGCACGCCGCCGCAAATGAGAATGACCGACTGTTCTTGCAGAGAACCTTGGATGCCTCACTCATTTCACTGCCCACTCCTTTGCGATCACTCCGCATGTCGCTTTCGCGGTGTTGATGACGCCCGGGACACCCGCTCCCGGATGGGTCCCGCTCCCGACGATGTAGAGCCCGTCGATACGGCTGCACTTGTTGTGTGGCCGAAAATAAGCCGACTGCGTCAACTTGGGAGCAACCGAAAAAGCAGAACCTTGGTACGCGTTTAGTTGCTGGCGAAAATCGGTTGGTGTGAAATGCCGTCTCGTAACGATTGAATCACGCAATCCTGGCAGGTGCTGTTCCAGCGACTCAAGGATTGCATCACCGTAGGCCTGTTGCTTCGTTTCCCAATCAACGTCCGCCCTGCCCAAGTGTGGAACAGGACTGAGAACATAAAAAGCTTCACCGCCTTCGGGGGCAAGTCCCGGGTCAGAAACCGTCGGGGCGTGGAGGTACAGACTAAAATCATCTGCAACACGGTTGCCTTTGAAGATGTCTCGCAACAAGCCACGATAACGATCCCCGAAGAGGATCGTGTGATGGGCCAAGTCCGAAAACCGCTTCGATGTCCCGAAATACATGACAAATAAAGACATCGACCATTCCATTTTCTCCAGTCGGCGAGCAACCGGTTTCGATGCTTCACAATTGCCATACAGCTTGGCATACGTGTGATGAACGTCCGCATTGGAGACGACCAAATCGTACGAATCGCTTAAGCCATCCGCCGCAAAAACCTGGTGGAGACTGCGGCCGCTACGCCCCGATTTCACATCGATGGTTTTGACCGGGCAGGACAATCGGATTTCGCCGCCGAGACGTTCGAATAACCCAACAAGTGCCTGCACCAAAGCACCGGTTCCGCCACGCGGAAAGAAGACACCCCACTGCCTCTCGATCCAGTGAATCAGCGTGTAGATTGAAGATGTCTCCATCGGATTTCCGCCGACAAGCAGCGGATGGAAACTAAATGCCTGCCGGAGATGCTCGTCCTTCACGAATCGAGAGACCATCGAATAAACGCTTCGATCAGCCCGCACCTTCATCAGATCTGGGGCACAACGAATCATGTCCTTGAATGACAGAAAGGGAGTCGCACCCAGCTCGACATATCCCTTCTCGAAAACCTTGCGCGTGTACTCGGCAAACTTGCGATAGCCAGGAACATCGCCCGGCGCAAGTTGCTGAATCTGTTCCAGCAGCCGAGACTCATCTTGCGTGTAGTCGAACTTTACTCCGTCGGTCCACTGCAAGCGGTACATCGGATCGACTTGGATCAGATCCACGCTCGCCGACATCTCCTCGCCCGCGACGGCGAACAGTTCCTCTAAACAACTGGGTGCCGTGATGACCGTCGGCCCCGCGTCAAAGGTGTAACCCTGATCTCGGTAGACGTAAGCTCTGCCGCCGGGCAGGTCGCGACCTTCGTAGATCACCGTCTCGAAGCCCATCGCCTGGAGCCGAATCGCGGCAGCAAGCCCACCGAATCCACTTCCCACCACCGCGGCGCGTCCTAGCGCTGAACGACTACCTGGGTGGCCCGAGAATTGACTCAATGCCAAGTCTTGTGAAACAGGCGGGTTACTCTCTAAGGTTTGGCTCATGAGGAAA
This sequence comes from Planctomycetota bacterium, assembly GCA_039025515.1. GTDB lineage: Bacteria > Planctomycetota > Planctomycetia > Pirellulales > Pirellulaceae > Stieleria. The sequence goes on along the minus strand of JBCCOI010000006.1, from coordinate 33,259 downwards.
CCTCAGCTTTGGAGGGTCGGCTTCGACGTCTTGAGTCGCCGCCAGCTCGAACAGAATGCAGGCGTTCCTTCACTTCCGACAAGAGCTCCGCATCAAGAACATGTTCGGAAAGAATAGCGATCGGTTCATCAACCCGACGTTCAATTTCGGTGCGGCCGCAACCTTCAACGCAATCGAAGATGGCTCCGGCCAAGTCTCGGATGCCTGACAAATCATTCTTTTTCATTTCGCTCGCCGCCCTCATTGCGTAACGTCTGGCACGCTGGTCACACTCGGTTTCGGCGAGCCACACCCAGGGCCACGTGATTCGAAGATTCCGAAAATCGTCCCAACGTTTGCCACCTTCCGCAAATGAACGCAACTCTTCAAGGTCGTTTCGCATCTGCAATGCGATGCCGACTTGCATGCCAAACCTGGCTAAGTTCGACACCATCCGCTCAGATGCCGACGCTGCAATTGCCCCCAATCTTGCAGACAGGGCAACGAGAGCACCCGTCTTTTGACACGTGATCGCGTCGCCAATGGCTCGCCAATCCGAAACCGGCTGCACATCAACACGCGTTGCGATGTCAATTGCTTGCCCTTCATGACAAACTCGTCCCGTCCGAATCAACTCTTCGACCAAACGAAAACGGACTTCGGCGGTGAGTGGCGTTTGCGACAGAATCTCTAGCGATCGGAAGTACATGTAGTTGCCCGCATTGATCGCCAGCGGGGTGCCAAGCATGCGGTGCATCGTCGGCTGACTTCTACGCTCGGATGAATCGTCTTGGACGTCATCAATCACCAGTGAGCCGGCGTGGATCAGTTCAATCGACTCCGCAATTTCGCTAGGTAAAGCGGTCGTACCGGCGCAAACTGCGTGACTCCATTCGAGCAAACCTGCGCGGATACGTTTGCCCTGCTGTTGAACGAAGTTCTGCACAGGACGGTAAAGCGAGCGACGAAGGACTTCGTCGACGGGATTGCCAGCAGATGACTCGCTCATGACTTCACCTCTTGTCGACGGATTCGACTATCCGGCGTTTTTTCGAATAACTCACCTTTGCGATCGCGCTCGCACTCGTCTGATCCGGTCACGCTCTCCACCTCGCCCACCTTCCGCGAAAACGACCTGAGAAACTGGACGGGTCGTAAACCGGTTGGAGGAACTCCAATCACAATTCTTGCGACGTCACCCCAGGAGAACTGGTGCCGATAGAACCGACCGATGCGATCCTCTGAAAGCACTCGATAGAATCTGCGGAAGATCTGGAAACGCGTTCTTGGAGAAACGAGCTCGAACAAGAGGCGATTCAAAAAACGTGCAAAGCGTGCACGACCACACTCGGCCTTCGCCTCCGCTGCGATCGTGTGCCTCAACTGTTCCAGCGGTGTCGTTGCAACCATCTCAGCGAACCGTATCGCAAGCGGAAAGGAGTATCCGGTTGCCGCATGAAACCAACCGCCGCGATAGCCTCCCGACAGTACCCCCGATTGGCTACCGGCTGGGTAGAACCCTTCGTAGGGCATTGGCAACACACCGCTTTCTTCACGCAGTATCTCGCATTGCTCAATCGTGAGCCTTCCCGCGGACATAGTCCGCAGGTATTGATCCACTTGAAGGAAACACTCGGACCGATCGAGCGTCGGTGTGTTTGAAAATCTTGTGTCTTCGACGAGAACGCGTCTTGGTTCGAATGGCAGTGAGTAGATGAAACGAAAACCATCAGCCTGATCAACACGGTCGTCCATGATGGCCGGACCTTCCTCCGGCCAGTCTTTGGGCAGTCGCAACTCGAACCCCCAAAACTTTTGGAAACCGCCAGGGAACGCCTTCGAGCGTGCATGACTTCGCGTCGCTTCGTCCGGACCACGGTTGTCGATGACACACTTCGCCTTGAGTTCGCGTTCATCGTCGAGCACGACGGCGTCCTGCGACAGAGCAGCAACGTTGCAGTCTGTCAGGATTTCACATCGATGTCCCGTTTCAAACGACGCTTCTAACACGTTGGCGAAATGCTCGGAACTAATGGTCTGGTAGCCAATACCGATCACGCGTTCTCTTCCACCAACACGAATCGAATAGGAATCCCACGCGTGCTGCTTCAGTTGTTGCATCCAAGCGCCGCTGCGTTCACTGATATCGCTGGTATGGAACGACCAAGTGTGGTTTCCCGCGATTCGACTTGAGCGTTCGACGATGGCGATACTCACATCAGGACGATAATGCCTCAATGCCAGGGCAATGAGGCCGCTTTGCAGCCCACCCCCAACGAGAACAAAATCGAACAGCTTCCGATCGATACTCATGTAAGTAACTCCCGCGTAGAAGCGTCTCGTTGAATGCCTCGATGCTGCAGCAGGCTGGGAAGCAGTTCATGCAACACAATGTGCGGAACGGCAATCGAAGCGAGACCGATAAAGACCAGTCGCAACGCTTCAACGCGACCAAGATCAGCGAGTGAAATCCCCATCCCGCCGAGGCCAATGACGACGACGATACCAACCGCCGATAGGGACAGAGGCGCGATCATCTTGATAAATTCGATCCGTCCCAATCCCTCAGATCGACGTAACCGGCGGAGTCCTAAGACTGAGTGCCAGAAGCAGAAATAGAGAGTGAAGGAGACGAGGATAGGCGTCCAGATTGCGACGGCGAGCGTCACTAACTGAGCGGCAAACAAACCGAGATTCCGTCGATTCGGTCCACGTGCGATCACACGCCATAAAAGAATGACAACGGAGATCGGCAGAAGAACCAAACCGAGCACACGAGCAATGTCCGTCACCAGCGTCGCATGCAACATGGAGTTGGAGTAAATCGTTGACGCCAAGATCTCCGTCATCTCAATGGGGCGAGCCAACGCAATGCCCCAAATGACGATTCCACCCAAACTCATGCACTCGAGGTGGCTCGATGAGGCGTGCTCCTCTCGCCCAAAGTGCCAGGCGGACAGCACGAGAAACGAGACAATGGTTGGTACGGGCGCTGCCAGCCAAAGCGCGGCGATCACCGTTCCGACAAACAGATAAGCCGGTAAGAACACCAACCACCATCGGTCTGCGAGAAGCGGCTGAAGCAACCGCCGACCGTGGAGGTGATCCAGCCCGCCATGAGGAACACCGACGAACGCGATGCAAGCCGCGGAGCAGGCCAGCAGTATGGACCCTTCCACATGCAGCAAATTAAGCTGCGATACCACAAGGGATATCACACCCAATGCAACATAGAGAAGAATCTGAATCCGCATGACCTGAACCTGTTCGGCTAATCCAGAACTTTCGAGTGTCGCCACGATCCCGGAGGATCACGGCGACAAAATCAACAACTGCGAATCAAGCAATCGCCGGTGCGGCGGCCGCCTCGTTGCTCAAGGATTCTTGACCACCCTTGCTCTTCGCCCGAGCGATGAAGTAGATCAAGATCCCAAAGCCTGCCTTCGCAGTCATGTCGGCGATCGCGTAGCCGATCTGCAGATAGACGACACCGCTGGCATCGCCGGTGCCTTCCATCTTCGCCGTCAACGCTGCTTCCGTTCCGCCCCACGCGTAAGCGATCGGGTAAACCGCCCACGTAATGAGCAAGACGAGTCTTGCGATCTCGACAAGCTTGCGAGCCGCCTGCGGCTGGGTTTCAAGCGAAGCGGTCAACTCAGTCCAAAGGACGAACAAAATGTAAAAGAAGGGAACAGACGAAAGTGCACCCCAGATGACGCGGGTCGTCCAGCTGGCCGGATCAGCGATCACTTCGCCCGGGTATCCGAGTGCGATCATGAGTGCAGCTGCGATCACCAATCGGGTCAGCAGCGAGCGTGCCTTCCCAGCTTCAAGCCGTAACACGGCAACCAGCTCGACCATCAACAACGGGACGGTCAGAATCCAGTCCGCATAGCGATAGAAATCGTTGAATGCTGCACCGGTGCCAAGGTAGCCGCCGTCTTCACCGAGCGTGTAGGCGCCCTGCCAAGAGTGACGGATCATGAAGTAGTGGTAGCAGGCAATGCTGACCACTAACCCGCTGACCATTAAAGCCGGCCGGTATTCCGGATCGACTTGCGACCGCGACAGGAACAGGAAAAGCGCTGCCGCCCCCATCGTCGCGACGGTCATCGAAAAAATGTTGTCTACCGCGCTGTACTGCACGACCGAAAGGTCGGGCATTCCCGCGGCGAGCAACGTTCCAAGCTCAAACATGCTTTGTCCTCACAGAAGGTAGTAAAAGTGGCGAAATCGACCGAGTTGCTCACTTCGGACGAGCGATCGGCAAAAGCTTTCAAAACTGCCAATTCTCTCATTTCGAGGGTAGAAGCCTGTCAATGGGTGTTTATCTCACTTTGCATCGTTCTAAAGATTTTTTCTAAGTTTCGATCGACTCAGATTGACGGATTTGACAGATTTATAGGCTCCAAAGCAGGCGATTTGGAAACTCGAATGCGTCTGCTAAACTTTCGTCCAGCTGTATCCGTGCGAGAAATCCGTCAAAACTAGCAAGTCAATGCCTCGACTCCTTTCGACTTCCGAATTCGCCAAGGCGCTGGGCGTCAGCGAATCTTCGGTGCGGCGGTTGGCAGACGCTGGCGAGCTGCAGATCTATCGCACTCGGGGGGGACACCGACGCATACCCGTTCCGGAAGCAGTCCGCTATGTCCGGGAGTCGAAGACACGGATCCTGCGTCCTGATCTCTTGGGACTTGAGGTCGATCCGTCTGAAGTTTCCGAAGGAACGGCGGAGCAACGGATGCTGTCAGTCTTGAAGTCTGGACACGCCTCCGCGGTCATTAGCCTCATGCAATCTCTCTACGCGGGGGGCATGGGGATCGCAGCTTTATGCGACGGTCCGCTCGCACACTCGATGGGGATCATCGGGGCTGCGTGGCCGCACGATAAACGGTCGATCTTTGTCGAACACCGGGCCGTGATACTCGCCAGCCGTGCACTCAATCAGCTTCGACTGTCGATTCCAGAGCCAGAGGCGGACGCACCAATCGCGATCGGAGCTGCGATGAGCGGAGATCGCTATTTGCTGCCGACCCTGATGGCGTCTCTCGTCATGCACGACCTCGGATTCAACGAAACGAATCTAGGGCCGGACCTGCCGGTCGACGTTTTGACAGATTGCGTTGAGGACGAGTCACCGAAACTGCTTTGGCTTGCGGTCAGTGAACCGGTGCGCAGTCGCACACAGATTTCCGAAATCATGAAACTCGGTGAAACGGCGAAAAAGACCAGTACGGCTTTCATCATCGGAGGTCGACATGCAACTGACCTGCAAGAAACGCTAGGCGACCAGCCCGCATTCGATTGGACCTACTGCAGCGATATGTGTTGCCTCGAAGCGACTGCGCGGTCCGTCATGTCGGCGGAATAGTTCGCAAGTTCCGAACGGCTCGAGATGGCGTGGACGGGGCTCTGGGACTCTTGCTACCCTCGGTTGCTCAAGGCAATCCTACGGCAAGCGGCATCGTATGGCTCGAATTCTGTTCCTCGACGACAACGTACGCAACATCGGCGGACACTATCTGGAACTAGCAGATTTGCTTGCCACCGGGGCGATTGAACTCGGCTACCAGGCCGAACTGATTGCCAACAAGAGCTACAGCCCATGCAGGAATGACTCGCGTCTTCGAGTCGACGATCGGCTGAAAGTTCACGCCGAGTTCGATGTTCGGCGAATGGAGACTTGGTCCCTCGGTGTTGACGGCAGCGGACGTTGCCTTCGCGAATCGGTCACCGGCGGCCCACTCGGAACGACGGCACAACGGCTTCGCCAAACGTTTCTTGATCGCGTTGCAAAATCTCGGCGACGGCCACGTCGGATGCTGGACCGGTGGTCGGAAGTCTTTTCAAACGCTGTTCGCCGATTCGATCCGACGCATGAAGACTCGATCGTGGTCAACACGGGCTGCGATTTTCAAATGCTGGCACTCTCCCAAGCAATCAAGAAGCTTGCTGCCCGTCGCTCGTCACTATCGCTGAATATTTCCGTGCTGTTCCACTTTGCGGTGTTTGATGGACGGATTGCCCGAATGGCGATCGACTACGGAAGGCAGGTCAACTCCGCATTGCAAGAGATGTCCGGACATCAGGTCAACTTATTTGCCACGACCGAGAAACTGGCCGACCAACTGCGTTTCGTTGGCGTTTCGGCGCGTGCGGTTCCCTACCCGACTCGTGTCCCGCTCCGGTTGAAAAACGCAGCTGCGCCTGCTCCCAAAGTCATGTTGGCGGGGATTCCCAGAGCGGAGAAGGGGCGTCATCAAATTCGAACGCTCATTAACGAAATCGAGCCGAATCTGAGGCAACGTATCATCCGCTTGTCGATGCAGCTTCCCGCGAAACGTTGGCAGCGTTTCGTCCCTTCATCGGCACTGGAACTTTGCAATACGGGTGAACCAACATCTGCCATCGAATGTGTTTTCGGAAATCAAACCGACCATCAATATCATTCTTGGATCGACGGTGCGGACATCGGTCTCTTTCTTTACGACCCCGATCGTTACGTGGCCCGGTGTAGTGGCGTCCTGCTGGAAATGCTATCTCGCGGCATTCCTGTGATCGTACCAACCGGCTGTTGGTTGAGTGACAAGGTTGACGAAGCTCCAGACCGTATCGGGTGGGTTTATGAAAACGCGTCTGAATTACCGACGCTGATTCGCCGGGCATCCGCAGAGTTGGACACCGTCCGGATCAATGCGATTCGGCATGCTGCTTCAGTCGCCAACACGCACAACGGGGTCGCGACACTGCGAGCGATGGGAATTCAAAATCGAGTGCGATCGGCGAGCGCCGCTTGAGAGTTGATGATCCGAAAGCCGAAGCCTATGCAAGGCAATCACCAATGAAATGGAAACACCTTCTCCGCTATCCGATCGATCGACGTAACGCTCAGAAAGCACTGCAGAATGATCCTCCCGTCCACTCGGATTGGCCGAACGTGGGGCTGCAACTCGCCTCGGATCGACTGCTCATTGATGGAGCCAGGCATCTCGCCTGTTTGGCTATTGCGGCAGAGCAATGCCGCCATCGAATTGTTTTGCGGTGCAATCGCGTCCTGTTAGCCGCAATCGCCCACAAACGTCTCGGCAAGCTTTTTCTGTCGCGACCGAACGTACGGTGGATTTCTCCCCGGACGTCATTCGACCGATGCGCGTTGGCTCTCTCCGACTCGCAAGCAGATGCACGCGAAGCACTACGAGTCATTCGCTTACTAGTTGGAAGAGACGCTCCTGAAGGACTTCCGGCACTCCCGTACCCGATGCATCCGAAACAGATGCTCCGCTGGGATGAGTCGATTGCGAATCGCTTGCGGTCATCGGCAAAGGCGGGCATCTTCTTTGCGGGGAATCAGAAAGCTCGTTACGGACGTGACGAGATGACAAGACGATTCGATGTAATGCCGCGTTTGGAAATCCTTGCTACTCTGCAATCGGCCTTCGGTGACCGAATCTCTGAGTCAGTCTCTGTCGCAGACGACCATTCAATCGTCTTGCAAGATAGCCAAAAGCATCCGATCGCCGAGTCGGACTGGTTCGGGACACTTTCCCGACATCGGTTCTTTGTCTGCTGCCCGGGCGCGGCACAGCCGATGTGCCACAACGTGATCGAATCGATGGCGTGTGGTGTCGTCCCCATTCTTGAATATGCCCACCGATTTTCTGTTCCGCTTGAGGATGGGAAGAATGCGATTTGCTTTCGCGGTCCCGAAGGATTGGTGCAAGCAATCCGGCGTATCGACACGCTTGACGAATCAGAGTTCCGAGGTCTGCAATCGCGGACGGTCGATTACTTCGAAAAGCAGCTTCGCAGCGATTCCACTTTTCGACACATCGTTCAAAACGCAACAGTCTCGGCGATCGCCATGCCGTTTCATGACAGGAATCTCTACGAAGACTCCATGTTGCCCAACTCAAGAATCGATCGTTTAGCATCGTGAACAGCCAGTCACCGCTGATCGAAGTGAGTGATGTATCGGTTCGGCGGGAATCAACGCTCATCCTTGACAAAGTTTCTTTGTCGATCGAACACGGAGAGCACACCGCGATACTTGGACCCAACGGCGCGGGGAAGAGCTCGATTCTCAAGCTGCTCACGCGCGACTTTTATCCATCCATCGTTTCAAACGGCAATAGCGGTGAAGTAAAGATCCTTGGCCAACACCACTGGGAAGTTTCCGAACTTCGGCGTCGGATGGGCATCATAAACGCGGATCTGGATCGGCATTTCCAAACCGGACGGACGGGCCGAATGACCGTTTCCGAAGCCGTAGCGAGCGGATACACGTCCACGAGGCTAAAATCCTTCGGCCCGAAAATCGACGATGCGATATCCGCTCGAATCGATGAGATTATTCGATTCGTCAAGTTGAGCGGCTTGAAGCTCAGACGAATGGAAACCTTGTCAACGGGCGAACGTCGACGAGCGCTGATCGCGCGAGCCCTTGTGCACCAACCGGAAATCCTGGTCTTCGACGAACCCACAAGCGGGCTCGATCTTGCTGCTCAGCACCTCTTGCTGGAAGTGCTTCATCAGCTGACGCAAGAAACGACGACCACCGTCCTCCTTGTCACACATCATCTAAACGAAATCCCTCCGACAATTCACAGAGCGATTCTGCTTAACGGTGGAAAAGTCCTCCGGGATGGGAGGACTAGCGACGTCATCACCGATGAAGCAATTTCCGAATCATTCGGGATACCGATTCGCGTTCGCCGCGATCCCCAAGGTTGGTTTCACGCGAGATTGCTGGAACGAGACTGACGGTTGCCTCAGTCGAGAGACTTGAGCTTCAGATTTCGCCAACGAACTTCGAATGGGCCGGCGTCTTTCTTAATGCCGTGAACTTGCAGGCCGATCACACCCTTGGGATGAGTTTCAAAAGTCTCTTTGTCGGTCAAGTCCGCAATCATCTCTCCGTTGATCCAGACTTTGATGTTCGCTCCCTTCGCGACGATTCGATACTTATTCCAGTCATCGTTCTTGAAGATATCGTGTTGGTTGACAGCCTTGTCCTTTGATTTCGGCTCCGGCGACAGCCAGCCTCTACCCGTCGCTTCACCGTAGATGAACCCGGCCTGTCCGGGTCCGGTCTCGATCTCCACCTGAGGCCCAAACACTCTTCCGCCGTGGGGTGCTTCTTTCAGCTTGGATCGAATCTGGACTCCGGAGTTGAGCCCTTGATCGACCTTCACTTCGAACTCCAGTTCAAAGTCACCGTACTCGTCCGGCGTGCACAAGAACGTGTTTGGGCTTCCCGTTGCGGTCTTACCCAGAATCGCACCGTCTTCGATTTCGTAGGTCGCGAATCCGCTTTTGATTTCCCATCCGCCGATGCTCTTGCCATCAAACAATGGCATCCACCCCTCATCGGCAAAACCGTTTGGAGCTGCGAATCCGCATAGGACGAATGCAAGGAAGTAGTAGGCACGCTTCATTTGTGAGCTCATTTCTGGGGAGGAAATCGAGAGGTATTGCCGACAGGATACTCCAATCATTCGCGTGCATGTCAGTGTGTCGCTTCCAAGTAGCGACGAATTTGAGGCCGATTTTTTTCCAGGAACGTGAGCGCACCCATTAGCAAAACGCCCGACGTGATTCCGAATACCCACCATGGCCAAACCGCACCGATTTGAACCTGAGCATGCCAGACCATGCTTGCCGTCCCGATGAAGACAAAGAAACTCCCGAGATAGAGAAAACTTCGGATTCGAAACGCGACTCCAACTGCGGCGCCGGCACAAGCGATGGCTACCAAGATCATCGGACCGGCAAGAGATTCTCCGATTCCTTGAAGCATCATGTCCGCCGTACTCGAAAGGTAAATGGTAATCGTGCACGCGTAGCGCAAAACAGAGACCGCCTTGTCTCCAAGTATTTGGCGATGGAAATGGGTCGCGAACAAGACCGAAATTGCTGCTGGAATCAGCCACGCTTGCGGATGGGTGACGAAAGTCCAACCGGGCATCTGCGCCAACACGACCCAGACAAGTAGATTGGCGAGCACAATGGAGATGATTCGTCCGAGCGAACTTCTCCAAATCAAGGCCGCCACTCCGTAGTAAAGCGTGGCGACGGCGAGGAGTGCTTGGTAGGTGACTCTTCCGCCGATAAAGTCCCAGGGACCCGCCGAGCTCTCCCCGAACATGCTGGTGATCCAACTACCGCTCAGCCAAAAACCAAGCACGGGAATCAATGGCAGCAGGAATGCCGTCCGTTGAATCATCGTATGAAGAACGTGATCACGCGTCCGTCTTGCCCATTCGCTAACGCCAACACTGGAAAAGGCAAGCATCATCACGACGTAAGGCCAGAAGGGTCTGAGCCCAAGACTCGCTAATGGACTTTTGCAAAGGAACAAGTGAAACCAGGTCAAGCCACCTGAAACCTGTGCGGCAATGATTAGCCATCGCCTAGCCGACGGAGTCAAATTCCAATTCTTTTGAAGCGAACGTCCAGGGCCGCTAAGGATCGCAGCAGCAGTCGTCGCGATTGTCAAGCCGAGCAGTATGGTTGCCACTGCGAGAACGACCGTTCGGTCAAGCGAATCCGCTAGCCCGGCGACGCGAATCCAGATCTCAATTACAAAGATGGCTGTCAACGTGCAGACCGCTATCACACAAGCTCCGACAAATCCTGATCGAATCGCCGGACGCCATGCATCGTAGACACGCCTTGTGAGCACGCGAGCCGGGAAGAAACCAAGCAACACAAGCGTCACGGTCCAGCCAATCAGCCACGTCGCTGAAAAATGCCAAAGTGGGAATGCTTGCGACTTCGCGTGAAGGGAACAGACGAGTCCGATACAAAGCAAGCCGATCCAAAGCGACACAATCCTCGCGCTGTCCATGCCCCTTCGTTGCCCGAGCTCCCCGAAAATCATTGCGACAATGCCAGCGGTACAGATCGATAGGGGCGTCCACGGATGATCATTCTCGAACGCAACCAAGTAGAGAGTCGCAAAGCACACCAAACTCCCCAGCAATATGGTGACTAGGCGGATCGAACGCCAATCCACTTCAGAGATCGACAAGACTGGAAGCACTTTCTGTAAGGTCGGCCAATTGAAAACAAACATCGCCAATCCCGCGACGCCGCCAGCCATCGCCAACACCGTCCGCGATGCCACATCCAGATCACCCCACGCGCAACCTAAATGCACAACCATCAAGCTCGCACAGGTAATCGCGTTTGAAAGCGAATACGGCAGACATCCCGATTCGCGACGTAGCGTTCCAAGCGATGCGACCAGCCAATAGCAGGAAGCGACTGCGACCAACACAACCCTCAAAAGCCAGAACTCTGACATTGACTCGGATGCATCCGTCAATAGTCGGCCGAGTTCATAAAGCCCAAGGATGAGAGCAAGCAGATCCGCCTCACAGTTGAAGAAACGTCGTGCGTTTGGCTGAATGCTTGATGCAAATCCCAAAGAATACTGCCAGAACACGGCCCAAGCGAGCAAACAGAGCGCCACCGATGATTGACCGAATGCCGAAGTGGAGGAAGCTACGAAGTAAACGCCGCCCAGCAAGCCAGCTCCTATGCTTGCTTGTGCAAACGAGCGTGGCTGAACACAGAGATCGCCCTTATGGCGAATGCGAATGATCGGGGCACTGAGCAGCGGGGCAATGAGAAGTGCCACACTCGCTGAGATCCCGGTCGACGACATTGCACTACCCCAACCACTCTCAACACCCGCCCAAATGCCGACAACCGTGACGACCGCAAGTCCAATCCAACGGTCAAGTTCCCGTCGGTTGAGCGCGAAGATCCACATTGAACTGGCTATCCAGAGGAATCGGACCCACTCATACGGCTGAGCTTGCGGTATCCAGAGACTCAGTAAAAGCGAAAACTGTCCGGAAGCAAGGAGCAAAACGTACCCGGACGAGCCGAAACGCTCGAATCGACTATTCGACGAATCACTCCAAAATCGCAGTTGAAGGACGAGCGTTGTGATCGTCAGAACAATAGCCGGCAACAAGTCTCCGAGGTTTAGAAATACTCGTCCCGAGACCACTTCCAAAGTAACAACGATCATGGCTGCGAACGCAACCGTCATGGAAATCAAGGAATACCATCGCGGCGTATTACTCCAAGATTCACCGCTGTCTCTTTCACGCTGCACAGAGTCAAGAAGCAAGACAAAGGTACCGAGAGCAACTCCGGACCAAAGAATCCACGCGGCTGTCTGCCCCGGAATGAGCACTGAGGCAAACATCGCGGAAAGTGGGGCGACCAGAGACGCCGACAGTGCACACGCCAGTTCATCCCGAGAGTGAACCCCGCGAAGAGTCAAGATCACAATTGCCCAGGTTATCCACACACTGACGCTGATCGTCGGCAGAAGTGCTGGTGAAAAGCCCAACTCGACGCTCGGATACCAAGAACTTATCAATAGCGATGCAATGGAGATCGCAGTGACGCTGAGGGCCGAGGAAACCCACACCTCAGACCTAAGCCATTGCTGAAAAGAGGTTTTCATCAGACTCGGCACAAAACGCTTTCGGCGAACCTGATTCAGAAAAGCGACCAACACCAAAGCACTGGTCATAAACTGCAGTCGCAACTCTGGTTCGCTCCATAGCGAAACGGCAACCACGTCGCCCGCCCAAAGCAAGAATGAGACACCGAGGACTTCACGCAGTCGACGTGACTTACGGCCGTAAAAGTAGGTGATGAGAAATGTTACGATCGGAACGACGAACGACTGAGCTCCAATAATGGGCGTCCACTCATAGCCGAACACGGCTCGTCCGTAGCCGACGAACGACGTAGCGAGCGTTCCCGATAAAGCCAAGGCGGTCGCGGGACGATGACAACTCTGCGAGATCCACGCCGGACTGCCGGCAGCCGATGGACGAGTGACGTGCAACTTGACAAGTCGTCGAAACAGCAACGATCGACGCTGCCATGGTCTTGCCTTTGCCGCAATCATCTCTTCAAATCGCAAAAAGAAAACCAACGACCAAAGAAGAAGCGACCAATTCCAAAATCCATCACCCGATCGAAAGGCTTCGACTGCGAACAGCCTATCTGGCAACAACAAATACCCGCTGAGCACCAACGAGACCGTCCATCCGATTTTGGACAGGACTCGGCTTGCATGATGACCAAGTGAACTGCTCCAAGTCCAAAGTAAGGCGGCGGCAAAGGCAGATGCAACGATGAGTCGTCCGTTTCCGGCTGCATTGGCAACGGCCACAAGCGACAGCGCGAGTAAAACACCTCCGGTCGCACTCATCGCACGCGCGAGCGTCCGGCGTATCACCCGGTTCAACCTCGATAGTTCACAGACGATGCCCGCATTGAATCCCGAAACGAAAGTGACAACCAGGCCGATCATGATGTTCCCATACGCCATCGCCCAATCACTTTGGCGGGTACTGTCGCGGATGATCAATGTCCAGCATGCGATCATCAATCCATAGGCGAACAAAGTGATGGTAACGGTGGAACCTCTTCTGTAATCCCATCGCGGCATGAGATTGAGATGGAAGAACAACGCTGCTCCGGCAACTCCTATCGCGAAAGCATGCACCCAACCATTGATTGCCCCGAGAAGTTCGGTGGGGAAAAACATCGCCGCGAGCCCATGAACTCCCGCGATCAGCCAGCAAACATAGCCGAGGCTCATCGCGGTTCGGCTGGCGGAATTCCCCCGGACTGCGATCGCGAATCCGTTTGCCGAGAGCCCCAGCAACATCGTGATCAACATCGGCCCTCCGCCAACAAACCGCTGCAGAACAGAAAGCTCCGTCCAACTGAGTCCATGAGTAGCGATCGACGCGGTGGCAAAGACGGATAGGGCAACGTTAACCGTGATTGTCAGCAAACCTACCTTGCGAAGGTGTGACTCCGTCGCCATGACCATGCCGCAAGCGAGCATGGATGCGGTCCATCCGAAAAACCAAGAAGCATGAGCAAGAGATGGGATGACGAGCAGAGTTCCGACCAACATCACGAAACACATCGCCGACAAACCGATGGTCGCCATGATGTTCCGATCATTCGCTCGACCAATCGAATAAGTCGTGCGGGCGATCTGCAGGAACGCAGGTAACACAAGTGCAGCCAGAACAAAGAACGCACCAAGCGAGGGTTCCAAAATGGCGTAGGCAACGTACGCGGTAACGACGGAAAGTCCCGCGGCCATCACGCCGATGGCCAAGCCGCAACGACTCGCGTGCGGCTGACAAGGTCTTCGTTTGATCCTCTGCAACCCATAGAGAGAAGCTGTCACACTGATCGATGCGATTGCGACAAACAAAACGGAATCATCGCCAAGCCACCGGGTCGCCGCTGGGAGCAATGGTGCGAGAAAGACGGTTGAAAGAAATCCAAAACTCAGCGGTAATGCGATTCGCTTCCCAGCTAATGCTCTTGCCGCATTCCAGCACAGCAACGCATACACGCATGCTGAAATTGCCAACACGAGCAAGGTGATTGGGTCGTCAAGAGGGACGGAGTCTTGTTCAATTCCCGTCACGGATATCCCGCTCAGTATGCTAAGTGGAACCAGCAACAACGCGATCACAAGCGTTGCCCGACTGGTCTCACGAAGTCGCCATCGGAAGAGCGTATAGAATCCGGCACCGAAGATCGCCGCATTTCCCAGCAGAAACACCAGTGAAGGAATCACGCGGTGCATGGTGGTCAACGTGCTCCAAAGGCTCACAACCAAACCGATCGAGCAAACGATGATGAGAACTCCGGCGATCAGTTCGCCCCAACGAATGTTGTGATCCGCCAGAAACTCGGCCAGCGATCGGCGAGCGGCCGAAGAAGCTCGCTTTGAGTCTGCGTCTGGAACATCCGTGGCTCTCCGAACCGAGGTCCGTGATTGAGATTCAATGACCGCAGCTTTCGTGGTCACCGATGAAGACAATTTTTGCGCACGCTGTGCCGACGTTGCCGCGTTTTTCGAGTTTTGCTTTCGGTCTAGCGGCACCAGCGGTATTGGGCTTGGTGCAGATGCGTGTCTCTCTTGTTGGTTGGTTGCCGCTTTTCTGCGAGCGCCTGCGATGGCGTCACTGATTGAACCGCTGAGTTCGCGATCTAACAGACCGCGATCCTTGAGCTCAATAGCCGTCGCCAGCATCGCGTCAATCAAAGCTGAATCGGAAAGAGACCGTTCGCGTGAATCGCTTCGACCTTCTAAACCAAAAACCGTACGACAGAAAGCAGCGAAGACGACCCATGTTGCGTGGCCGATCAGCGTCACAAAGAACCAAACGATCGCCAGGGCAAAGAGGATTCCCAACATCCCAAGGCCTCAGTCAAAAAGAGATTGCACCCGGTACCTGCGTCTTTGGAACCAGATCGTCGTTGAACTTGCCCCGCTGATGAGATCCAGGCGGGTCCGAGGGGAGAGAGCCCCCGCAGACAATTTCATTCGCGCGATCTTTGGAGGATTCCCATCGCGTGACGGCCTTTCGTGCCGCGCATCCGCCGAGTCGATCAGCCGTTTTGAACGGCGAACGCGAGTCGTTGCAGTTCGCTGGCCAGATCGACGTTGACAATGGCGACATTGCCCGGCAAACGCAGCGTCGTCGGCGAAAAATTGAGGATGCCATTGACTCCGGCAGCCGCCAGGTCAGATGCGACACTGGTCGCCTCGCTGGCCGGGACGGCCACCATGGCCAGGTCGGGCGTCAGTTCGGCTAGCTTCCCCACCATCGTCGCGCTTTCGAAAACGTAAACGCCGCCGACTTGTGTCCCAACCTTCGATGGATCGCAATCGAATGCGGCAATCAAATGAAACCCGAGTTGTTCGAAACCGCGGTAGCGGAGCAGCGCGTGGCCGAGTGACCCAACACCGACCAGCACGACTCGCCACTGCAGTCCGCTACCAAGCACACTCCCGATCGCTTCGATAAGGTGATCGATTGAGTATCCGACGCCACGTCGACCGGACGCACCG
This sequence comes from Planctomycetota bacterium, assembly GCA_039025515.1. Lineage (GTDB taxonomy): Bacteria > Planctomycetota > Planctomycetia > Pirellulales > Pirellulaceae > Stieleria. The sequence continues at coordinate 17,358 of JBCCOI010000006.1, read as the reverse complement.
AGAGAACTCAGGTCCCGCCGGACAACGGCAGGCGACACGTCGACCATCGCGCCAAGCTGTTTGCTGTTGAGATGAGATTCGTTCTGCTGCTTTGCACGATGCAGCTCTCGAAAGTAGAGGCTCAACCTGCCAACGGCCGGCCGCGGCAGTTTTGCGGTGGGCGTGGACTCAGTGTTTTCGGCATCCGGAAGGTCGCTCATTTCGCCAGTATAGGCAGCTTTGCGGATACTCTCGCATGGCGAGGATCGTCAAATTTGGCATGCTGAATGTGTGCGTCTGAGTCGGTCAACGCAGCAAAATCGTAAAAGACACGCGATGCAGTCTCGGATCGTCTGATCACGGACCGATACAACCCGGCCAATCGCTATGCCCTTTATTGGCTGCAAGTACGGACGACCCAGGTGTCCTATTTTGCCTCGCTCGGCCTCTTTCTTTGGTCGGAACCTTTTGCGCAGTCGATGAATTGACGGCATAAGGACCCAATTCGTTGGATCGCAGAGTCTGTGTATTCAACCCATCTTCCTCCACGCCGCGAGGTGCGGATGGATGGCCGAGGTAAAAACTCCGTACTTTACGGCGTTTTCGTCTCACACGGGGGGTCTTTCGTCGCAGTGCACGTGCACGCAAACAGTGCGGGAGGGTGTGAGCAATGGGTCTCGCACCATCCAGTGCGTCCCTTTGCAACCCAATGTGTTTCCTGGAGAAAGAAGAGATGAAAAGGCTGTGGTTCATGCCCGCCTTGGCGATCACCATGATCGTCTCGGGGGCTCAATCCGCCCGCGCCACTTATTGTGGTGCGATCAGCTACGACGGCTGTAATTGCGGTGGCTCGATTGTCAGCGACGCAACTGTCGCAGATGGAGCTGCCCCAATGCCCGTCGCCGATGGAGCTGTGATGGCGGATGCCGGTTCAGCTGCTGGTGGCAGCACGACCGTCATGCGAACCGTTACCGAAACGGTTTACGATCAAGTTCAAGAGACTCGCTATCGTTCGCGAAACGAAGTCTACTACGAGGACAAAGAAGTCCAAGCGACTCGCACGGTGCCTTACACCGAGCAGCGTGAAGTTCAGTACACCGTCATGGTTCCGACCTACGAAACCAAGACGCGTACGATGAACTACACGGTCATGAAGCCCGTGTACGAAACGCACGAAAAGGTCATCAACTACACGGTCAAGAAGCCCGTGTACGAGACCAAGACGCGTACGATCAACTACACGGTCATGAAGCCCGTGTACGAGACGCACGAAAAGGTCATCAACTACACGGTCAAGAAGCCTGTGTACGAGACCAAGACGCGTACGATCAACTACACGGTCATGAAGCCCGTGTACGAGACCAAGACTCGTACGATCAACTACACGGTCATGAAGCCCGTGTACGAGACCAAGACGCGTACGATCAACTACACGGTCTACAACACGATTCGTGAGAACAAGGTCCGCACGGAAAACTACACCGTGATGGTTCCCGAGCAGTACACCAAGACCGTTACGGTCAAAGGTGGTAGCTGGGAGACGCAAATCGAAGAAGTTCCTGGCCCGACGATGCGACGCACCGTTCGTGAGCCCGGTACTTGGACTTTCGATCCGTCGACTTGCCGCAACGTTTACTGCCCCGGCGAATGCCGAGTGGAGTGCGTTCAGTGCCCGCCGAAGAAGGTTTGCAAGAAGGTCTGGGTACCGACTTGCGAGCAAAAGGAAATCACTTGCACGCGTTACGTGAAAGAATGCCGCGTTCGTGAGATCCCTTACACGGTTTGCCGACGCGTTCCTGAGTGCAAGACCAAGACTTGCAACTACACCGTCTGCAAGATGGTTCCTGAGTGCCGCACCAAGACCTGCAGCTACCAAGTTTGCAAGATGGTTCCCGAGTGCCGCACCAAGACTTGCACCTACAAGGTTTGCAGCTACGTCTGCGAGCCCCGCACGAAGGTCTGCAAGTACACGACTTGCAAGATGGTTCCCGAGTGCCGCACGAAGACCTGCAACTACACCGTTTGCAGCTACGTTTGCGAGCCTCGCACGAAGGTCTGCAAGTACACGACTTGCAAGATGGTTCCTGAGTGCAAGACCAAGACTTGCACGTACAAAGATTGCAAGATGGTTCCCGAATGCCGCACCAAGACCGTTTGCGTCCAAAAGTGCCGCACCGAGTGCTACACCAAGACCGTCAAGGTCGCCAAGTGCCGTAAGGTTTGCGAGCCTTACACGGTCACGAAGTGCGTTCCGCGTACGGTCTGCAAGCAAGTTCCCGTCACCGTTTGCTGCCCAGCACCTTCTTGCTGTGGCGGATCGGCTGCAGGCGACGCTTGCGGCGGATGCGGCGAAGCTGCGGACGCTTGCGGATGCGGTGAAGCTGCTTCTTGCTGCGATCCCGCTCCGGCTTGCGGATGCAGCAAGTCTCGCGGCGGTCTGCTGAAGAAGCTCTTCGGCGGATGCAAGAAATTCCGCGGCGGATGCTGCGAGCCGGTTTCGGCTTGCGGATGCGACGCTGAACCAGCTTGTGGTTGCGAAGCTGCACCTTCCTGCGGCTGCTAATCGACCGAGCCAATCGGTGCCGCCAGGCGTTGACGCGTCCGGCGGCCCGTTCGGCCTCGATCGGTGACAGAACGGCACGCGACAGCCAAGCGGGGTGGGTTTTCCCAATTCACGGGAAAATGCACCCCGTTTTTTCGCATTTCTGGATGTTCAATGGGCAGAATTGCACCAGACGAATCACAAACCGTTCGTCTGTGCGTGTAGACATCGATATACTGGATGACGAAGCAAGACTGCAAAAAAGGATTGCGACTGCTTCCCTCATCTATCCTTGATCGAGTCGAATGCCATGTCGCAAGCATTGTCGTCCACCGACTCATCAACGTTGGTACCACCGAGCGTTGGCAATCAGCCGCCGAAACATTTACCGGCAGAGCCTAATTCCGAGCAAACGCCCACTTCTCCGCCAGTTGAGATGCCCACGCCTCCACCGCCTCGTTCGAAACCGCCCGAGAACGGATCGGAGCTTGGAAAGGCTGAGCCCCTCGTCGACTCGCAGCTTCAGACGCAAGCCGATAGCGTCGCCGGCCCCAAAACGGCCAACACACTTCCGCCGCCGCCACCGCCAAGATCCACATTGCCATCGGTTCGGCCGATCGTTGAAGCGCCGACACGCGATCCACGTGGTGCCATCGTTCACAGTGCAGCTGCTCCATCTGGAATCGGCTCGGCAAACCTCCGCTGGCGAGGCGAGTTGCCGAAGATCAACCCGAACGCGGACTCGCAAAGATCGCCGCTTGGACTTTCGGTGGATAGCGACCCGCTGCAGCGGCCCGACTCCTTGGCCGGAACCGAAGAAGAAGAGGAAAACGAAGCCATCGAGAATGTGGCGAAGTCGGCGCCCTCTTGGTTGCTCAGCCTGATCATGCACCTGACCGCGCTGCTGATCTTGGCGCTCATCAGTTTCCCGGCCGGTCATGGGTTTTCCAACCTGGTTCTGGATCTTGGCATTAGCGAAGACGAACCCGAGGACGCGTTGGAACTCGATTTATCAACACCCGTTTTCGTTGAGACGATGGAAGCTCCCGAAGACGCGTTGGATGACACGCTTTTGGAAACAGAAATTCCAAAAATCTTTGACGTCGTCGAGCCGGCCGAGGAGGAAATTGAAAAAGTCGCTCCCCTGCTCGACGGTGCGACTCCGATTGATATCTCAAAACCAATGTTCAGCGGACGAACGGGTGCGATGCGGCAAGCGCTGATGGCGAAGTTCGGCGCAACCGCAGAAACACAAGCGGCGGTGAAGCTGGGACTTGCTTGGCTGAAACGACAGCAACATCGGACGGGCTACTGGAGCATGCGTGGGCCCTATGCAAACGGCGCCTTCGCAGAGAATCGTCCGGCCGCGACGGCTATGGCTTTGCTTGCCTTTGCCGGGGACGGAAACACACACCAAGGCGGCGAGTACCGCGTCGAAGTCGAAAAGGGCTTGAAATACTTGGTCGGCCAAATGGATCGTGGCGGGTTCATGGCTGGCAGTGCCAGGGGCAATGAACGGTCCTACGCTCAAGCCCAAGCGACCATCGTCCTGTGCGAACTATACGGAATGACGAAGGACTCTTGGCTGAGGCCTTACGCCCAACGCGCGATCGACTACGCCATGAAAGCCCAAGGTCCAAACGGCGGCTGGCGCTACCAACCCGGCGAACCAGGCGATACGTCGGTCACCGGCTGGTACGTCATGGCAATCCAGAGCGCCCGGAGTGCCGGCCTGGAAGTCAATGACTCGAAAGTCCGCATGATCTCGACCTACCTGGATCGTGCCTCGGTTTACTATGGAGCCGCCTATGCGTATCAACCCGGCCGCGCCGACGCGACGCCCGCGATGACTGCCGAAGGCCTCTTGTGTCGACAGTACTTGGGATGGCCCAGCGACAAGCCACAGTTGCTTGATGGAATGGACTTGCTGCGAAACGATGCACCCTTCAGCATCAAAGATCAGAACGTGTACTACTGGTATTACGCGACACAGGTCTTCCACCATTACGGCGGCGAAATGTGGCGGCAGTGGAATGACGACATGAAGGTGAAACTGCCGGCGTTGCAGATCAAAAAGGGGGCCGAACGTGGAAGCTGGGCGCCTCAGTCGGACCGCTGGAGCATCGCCGGACGCCTCTACACGACGTGCCTTTCGATCTACTGTCTGGAAGTCTACTACCGGCACATGCCGCTGTACGACCACAACTGAAGGTAGCACTCGCCAAGAGTTTCGGTCACGCTGAAAACCGAAAGCCTGCGCGGCTTCCGCTACATTGAATCTTGTCGCTTACTGATCGGAACTCACTTCCAAGCAAGACTCTAAAGCGAATGTCAGCTTCTCCAGACGAACTCCCCCGCTATACCGTTAGCGACTATGCAAGCTGGAAAGGCAATTGGGAACTCTGGAATGGTTATCCAATCGCGACGACGCCCAGTCCGATTGGCAAACATCAAGTTGTGCTTGGCGAGCTCTTCGCGCAGATAAGAAGTTCGATTCGAGCAAGCGGTTGCCGTGCGAACGCACTCATCGAGCTCGACTGGATTGTGGATGATGCGACCGTTGTGCGACCCGATCTCGTCGTCGTTTGTGGTGAATTTCCGCAGCGACATCTGGAACTTACCCCAGACCTTGTCGTCGAAGTCCTTTCACCATCGACACGACAGAATGATTGGACATTTAAACAACATCTTTACGCGGCTAACCACGTGAAGACATACATCATCGCGGATCCAGACGAGAAGTCACTCGACGTCCTCCGGCTCGCGGAAAACTCATACGTTCGCGAGTCATTTGCTAACACTGATGATCGGTGCGAATTGTCGGTGTGTGACCACTGCAGCATGCTGATTGACCCAAGCGAAGTCTTTACCGGTTGAGCGGAGCTGGCAAATCACGGAGTAGAATGAGATCTGGTCGGCCGCCAGCCTGGCCACGGGCTTCATCAAACCATTGATGCGAAATAACGGTAACGGACTCCTCTTCATTAACGGGTCCTGTAGCAAGAGTTTCACCTCATCGAGTGCTGCGATGCGATCGATGACAAACGCACCGTCCGGCTGAACACCGTCATCGCTTCGCCCGCGTACGCATTTTCCAGAATTTTGGCTGCAAAACCCCGTAAAAACGACAGTGAATCACAAACAATCAGTAATACGTCAGAACAGACAATCTGGCAATTGGTTCGAGTCCGACCTACCATATCAAGTGGCATACGACACGTTTCCCGGATAAAACCGTGGTCGCTCTCCTAGAAAACTCGGAAAATCAGGTACGAGAATTCTCTCGTTATAGTCGTCGCACGGTTAGTGGCTTGGAAGAAGCTGAAGAGTGTCGAGCACTAGTGCAGTACGCCATCAAGACGATTGAGTACGTGCTAAATACTGACCTCCAACTCCGTGATGCCGCTCTCGCTGGCGAGTTTGTATTCACCGACGAAGAAGAAAATCGGATTCGTGCAATCGTGGCGCAGTGGGCGGAGCGAGTTCCAAACGTTCTAAAATGGGCCGAACAGGTCAAGTCGGCTGGTCATCGAGTCCAAGACACCTCGCAGTTAGCTGATTACCTCGAGGTGGCAAAGGGAATTGCGAGTTACCGTAGTGACTCGGCGTCACCGGACTGGGTCGCCGACCAAGCCGAGAAGGCGTTGGAGGAACATCGGCGTGGCGAGACTGCCGAGTGGCTTTCGGAGTAGCAATCGCACAACGCGACAGTTCAGAGAGCAATACAAGCGTCTTCCCGAGTTTATCAAGACGCGCGTTGTTAGATCCGCACGTGCCTTCCATGAGAACCCGGACAACAACGGGCTTCGCATCCATCCGATCCGTCCGTCTCGAAATCGCGAGGTGCTCAGCGACACCATGTCCGTGAGCATCACTATTGACTACCGGGCTCTCTTTGTGATGGATGGAGAAATCCGGATTTGGTACTGGATCGGATCTCACTCCGACTACAACAACTTCATTGACTTAATCTAAATCGTCGTCAGACGCTTAAAGTGACAGCGTACCGGAGGTGACTTCGCGTCAGTGCGGCGTCACATAGACTCGCTGACCATTATTCAAACAAAGTCAGAATGCATCCCTTGGCGTAGGACCATTCGTAGCGAACTGCGTAGAGAAAACAGCACATTTGATTTCGTCGGTCAACAATCATTGGCCCTTTGATGGTTTGCGGAGTCGCAAAGGCGCTACGGTCGATTAGGGGTGCGTGTCGAGTTCTATCACGACACGATCTTGCTCCCAGCCGGCGACGTCCAGCGGGACCAGACTTCCGGCAGGCCCAGGTGCCGATGACAGCTCATTCATAAACCAGATGTTGCGGCGGTTGCGTACGTCCCACCAGTCAGTCCAGTCGACTCTGATCTTGAACTCACCCTTGGAATTTGTTTTTGACGGGTACTTAATGTCTTTGGCTCGCACCGTTGCCTTCATGGAGGTGATGACGCCGATGCTTGCGTTTGAGATGGGTTGATCGTCTCCATCCAGCAATACACCCATGATGGAACGCTTCGGCGTGATCACGAAGGTTCGTGGCGGACCGTATAGTTCGAATTCAAACGTGTGCCGTATGGCATGGATGTCATAGAAATCTCGCACGAAGTCCTCGACCCGGATGATCGCCAAACTGACTTCGCCAAATGGAACTTTCGCGGAGAATCGACCGCGATCATCGGTGATGACTCGATGAGATTCGCTCGGGACGCTATTTGAACTGACACTGATCCACGCATTGCGAATCGGCTGCCGGGTGTCCTTCGCCAGTAGAAGACCGTTGAGCGTGTGGGTCGGAACAGCTTCCACCTCGACACGAACGGTTCCTTCCGAGTCAACGGACCTCTCCCACCTAAAAACTGGAAAGTAGTCGCGTGGTTTACCGCCGGAGAACATCCTGAAAATCATGTCTTTCGACTCAGCGACGTGGGGGATTTCAAACGTGCCATCCCGTTCGATTTCCGCGACGATAGAACTACTTACTGCGGAAGGCCTCCGAGACGGAGTCCGAGTCGCTACGCAAATCTTCTGTCCCGCAAAAGAGGATCGATCGCCGACCGTACGACCCTCGATTCTCATGGTCGGGCTCAGCCGAACGTGCATCCTATTGCGTGCGCTACGCCACTGAATGGTTTGTTTGCCGTAGCCTTCGGCTTCGACGGCCAATGAGTAAAGAAGCTGATCGTCCACCCGCTCGAGCGTTGCTCGTCCTCTGGGACCTGTTCGTTTCGCCATCGCGTCCCGAATCGCTGCCGGAAGTATCCCGAGCACTCCGCCAGGATCATCAGAAAACAACTCGCTGGGGAAATAGACGCCCTGCGGATAAACGCTTGCGTTCTCCACGGGTTTATCGTTCTCATCGGTCACATAGACTTCAATTTGACTTCCGGGCGGCAACGGGACTGTGACATCGTTGAAAACGAATCGACCCTGTTCATCCCTAGGAAGCTGATCCAATACCCCGTTCAACCAAACGGACCGCCATGCGGAATGAGAGGAATGAAAGAAGACTTCGGTCTGAGGCACTACATCCCAACTCGGAAGCTTGACCAAAACCTCGAAGTTTCCCTGCTCGTCAGCCGACACTTGATCGAAGCTCGAGAAGTCTCCACCACGCACGAAGACCGACGCTTTCGGAACGACTTGACCGTTGGCATCGACCACCGTTCCGGTGACAACCATATTTTCTGATTCGTAAGTCGGTGTCACACTCCATGGCGTTTCCATTTCCGGCTTCAATTGAGCCCGGATGAAGAGGATCGCGACAACGACCACAAAAACCGCAATGCTGACGGCGGCAAAGAGAGCCGGGCATCGCAAAGAATCACCCTTGATGCGTGAGTGTGATTGCGGCTGACCGAGTCCATTCATGAGCGACCGCCGTGTCTATCGTTTTTCGTATCGCACGCGATAAACGGGAATCTGGTTCTTCCTACTTCGCCTTTCGAAGTGGGTTCGAAAATCGAGGTCATGCTTGGAGACCGATTCGACCTCTGGGATCGGAACGCCGAACTGGGGCGTGACTTCCGCGATCAACTCGATGGTGGCTTCAAAATAGTCCAACACATCGGTCCAAAAATGGAATCTCCCGCCCGGCCTGATCGCATCGTAGTAACTCAGGATGCTGCGTTCGTTGACGACACGTCGCTTACGATGGCGCTTCTTCCACCAAGGATCTGGGAAGTAGACGTGAACTGCTTCCAACGTTTCATTCGGAATGTGTTCCGCGAACAAGTTCTCCGCGTTGCCCGCCACCATCTTCGCGTTGTGAACGCCCTTCTTCAGCAGCCTTGCCGCCGCATGTTTCGCGTACTTGCGGATGATCTCGATCCCGAGGTAGTTGTACTCGGGATGACGCTCCGCCTCGTTGGCCAAAAACAAACCCTTGCCGCTTCCGATTTCGACTTCCAACGGCTTTGAATCCCCAAAAATCGATTCACTGGTCACAGGCGTTGGAAGGGCGGCGAAAGGAGACTCCGAACCGGTGTCGCTACCCCAAGCCATCTCGGCAGGCACCTCTCCCGAGGAGGTGGAGCGGTAGTCGAAGAGATGCTCGGTCAGATCGAGCACCGGACTCGGCGATCGGAGTGGGCTTCTTGGCATCCAGTCATCGTAACAACCGGCGAAACGTCTACAATACTGATTGAATTCCTGATCTTGACGATCGGGCTTGTGATACTTGCTGCGAACGGAACCTGATGTCCGAGACAGATTTTGACGGATTACACGTTGCTTCACTCGAAAGCAGGCGTGCACAAGATATGGAACGTCTCATCACCCGGCACGGCGGCGTCAGCCATGTTAGCCCCTCGATGCGTGAAGTTCCGATCGATCCAAACCGCGAAGCGATCGACTTTGCATACCGAGTGATGACCGGCGAGATCAACATCGTCATCCTCATGACCGGAGTCGGCTTTCGGTTTCTCATGAAAGCGATTGAGAAACATGTCGACACCCAGCGTTTTCTCGATTCGCTCTCGGACATCACCACGATTTGCCGTGGGCCGAAGCCCGTTGCTGCAATGCGTGAATTTGGACTTCAGCCGACTCACAAGGTCCCCGAGCCGAACACTTGGCGGGAACTTCTCAAGCTGATCGATGACCAAAAAGTTCCGATCGCGAATCAAACGCTCGGCCTTCAAGAGTATGGTGTTTCGAACGCTTCATTGGTCGCCGGACTGGAGGCACGTGGAGCAAGCGTTTCGCCGGTACGAGTTTACGGTTGGGACTTCCCCGAAGAAACGGAGTCGCTGCGTGAGAACATCCGCGCCATCGCCGACGGCGGGCGCGACATTCTGCTGTTAACGAGCGCGCATCAAATCATCAACATGATGCGGATGGCCGAGCAGATGGGTTTGATGGATGACCTGCGTTCTGGACTTTCAAAGACCGTCATCGTCTCCATCGGTCCGACCACGACACAAATGCTGACTGAGTGTGACCTTCGTGCCGACATGGAACCTTCAAGACCGAAGATGGGGCACTTGGTTTTGGAGTCAGCCAAACGAGCAAAGGAACTGGTTGACATGCGACGTCAGATGACTCGAGTTCGCGCGACCATCAAAGCCTCTCAAACTGTCGCGAGCGAGAGTATGTCCAATTCGGAACCTCATGTGTCCAACGACAGTCTCTTCATGAAGGCTTGTCGAGGCGAAACGACCGAGCGGACGCCGATCTGGATGATGCGGCAAGCCGGCCGATACATGTCGGAATACCGTGAAGTCCGTGCACGGCAGACGTTCTTGGAGCTTTGCGAGAATCCGAAGCTTTGCAGCGAGGTGATGTGCACGGCGGTGGATCGCTTAGGCGTCGATGCCGCGATCATCTTCTCGGACCTTTTGCCCCTGCTGCAACCACTCGGGTTCAAGTTGGAGTTTGTTGCCGGTGACGGCCCAGTGATCCATAACCCAATCCGAGAAGACTCCGATCTCGAGAGACTCAATAGGCTAGAAGACCCCCAATCACTCGGGTTCGTCTACGAAACGGTCAGCGAAACGCGAAACGACCTGCCTGAAGAGATCCCGCTGATCGGATTCGCGGGTTCACCCTTCACACTTGCAAGCTATGCCATCGAGGGTGGCGGCAGTCGCGTTTACACCAACACGAAGCGACTGATGTACCGATCGCTGTCAGGCGGCACCGCATGGCGGGAGTTAATGACGACGCTTACAGAAGCGATCACGATCTATCTCAATCACCAAATTGCGGCCGGTGCCCAATGTGTGCAACTGTTCGACAGTTGGGCTGGTTGCTTATCACCGGCTGAATACGGTGAATTCGTTCTGCCTTGGATGAACCAAATCATTTCCGGGATTGCTCCCAGGGTTCCGGTGATCAATTTTGCCACCGGAAACCCAGAGTTACTTCCGTTGCTTCGCGGCGACGAGCGGACGGTTGTGGGCGTTGACTGGCGGATCCCACTAACGACCGCATGGGACCGAATCGGCGGTGACAAAAGCGTCCAAGGCAATTTGGACCCCGCGGTTCTTCTCAGTGAACCGGATGTGATACGGGAACGCGCGAGCGCACTCCTGCAAAGCGTGTCCGGCAGAAAGGGTCACATTTTCAATCTTGGGCACGGGATCCTGAAAGAGACGCCTGTGGAGAACGCGATCGCACTCGTCGAGACGGTAAAGGACTTCCGCACCGCGTAGCCACCACAAACGGTCATGCGGAACACGAGCCACAGCTCCCTGATCCGCAACGGTGCTAGCCGCGGTTCCGGTGCGTCAGACTGTGAGCCGCAACGGCGCTAGCCGCGGTTCTGGTTTAGACTACATACCGATGTAGAAACCGGAGCTATCGCTCATCGGCTCAGAATGTACAGCGAAATAAACTTGATGATCGCCATGCGGAGGATGACCTACGGTTATCCCCACTGAACCGCAACAACGCTGGCCGCAGTTCCGGCGCGTAACACCGTGAGCCGCAACGGCGCTAGCCGCGGTTCTGGTTTAGACCACATACCGATGTAGAAACCGGAGCTATCGCTCATCGGCTCAACGGAATCGGGACCTCGCTCAATCGCACTGCGCACCCGCCTGAACGTCTTGCTGTCAAGCCGCCGGTCAGGCTAAGCCAAGCACTTGCCGATCTGTCGTACGGCTTGCCGCAGCCGATGCTCGTTTTCAACTAGCGACATTCTCAGGAATCCTTCGCCGGCTGGACCGAATCCACTTCCCGGGCTCGCCGCAACGTTTCCTTCCTCGAGTAACTTCATCGCGAAGTCCATCGTCGACATTTGACTTCGCCAAGGTTCGGGAACTTCCGCCCAAACGAACATGCCGGCTTTTGGCGGCTGAACGTTCCATCCCAGTCGATTGAGGCCACTCACCAAGACGTCTCTGCGTCCTTGATAGATTTCCGACTGCTTTTCTACAGTCGCCTCAGTTTCGCGTAGTGCAACAATGGCGGCAATTTGAATCGCTTGGAACATTCCGTAGTCGTAGTAACCCTTGATCGTTCCGAGACCGCGAACCATTTCCGAGTTACCCGCGCAGAATCCGACCCGCCAACCCGCCATGTTGTAGCCCTTGCTCATGGTGGTGAATTCAACACCAACGTCCTTCGCACCCGGTGCGGCGAGAAAGCTTGGGGGGACGTATCCATCGAATGCGACGTCGGCATAGGCGAAATCATGGATCACCAAGAACCGATACTTCTTCGCAAGCTTGACGACGTCGACGAAGAAGTCGAGTTCGATCACTGCCGAACTCGGATTGTGCGGATAGTTGACGATCAACACTTTCGGAACGGGCGTCAGATTCTCGCAAGTATACGCGACGTTGCGCAAGAACTTTTCCGGTTCAGCGACGTCGAGCGAAACAACGTTGCCGGATGCAAGAATCACACCGTACATGTGAACCGGAAAGAAAGGTGCCGGGATGATGGCCGTATCGCCGGGGCCCATCAAGGCAAGGCACATGTGCGAGAATCCCTCCTTGCTCCCGAGACAAGAAATGATCTCGGAATCCGGATCGAGTCTCACGCCATACTTTCGATGGTACTTTCCGGCAACCTCGCGGCGGAGATTCGCGATCCCGTTAGATTTGCTGTAGCCATGATTCCCCGGGTCCGACGACGCATCATGCAACTTCTGAATGACGACCGGATCAGGCGGATCTGAGGGATTCCCCATGCCGAGGTCGATCACGTCATCACCGGCACGACGCTTCTGATAAAGCGAATTGTTGATGCGACCAAACATGTAGGGCGGCAACCGATCCACTCGCGACGCCAACGCGACTTCGAAGGGTTCGGGAACCGGATCGGTTGTCGGTGCGTCTATCGCTGGGGCGTCGATGTTTGGCGAGTCTTCTGCGGAAGCGGTTGCCGGTGCATGGCCGTCTTCGTCCGTCATTTTTCTGGCCGCGTCAACGCCGGTGGTTTTACTCATAATTCGGTTCGTCTATGTGCACGAAAAAGGCCGGCCGCCGTCCTTCCTTTGACATTGCTTGCCCGTAAGCTGGTTCGGTGAACAGTGCCGCCATGCATGGATTGTCGACATGTTTCACCGTCGAGCCCAGGGGGTCGCTCGTGAGGCGACGAAACAGCCTGTTCAGCATTCGGGTTGGGCCGATCACAGGCTGAAAACCCACGTCGTGCCGCTATAATTCCGAGCCAAGTTCGTTGGTTCTTCGCTGCAAGCATTTCTGAGAAAGGGCCGGACACCCATCAATAAACGATGAAAATTGAGTTTGTTTTTTTTGACCTCGGAAATGTCTTGATTGAGTTCAATCCTCAGGTTGCCTGCAGGAACGTGTCGGAGCTTACCGGCTTGTCGATGGGCACCACCGAGGCACACCTCTTCGAGGGCGTCAATCGGCAACCCGGGCTGCAACAGCGTTACGAAACGGGGCAAATCGACGAAGAAGAATACGCCGATGCGGTCCGGGAGCTCGCGTCAGGTGACTGGACCACCGATCAGCTGATGTTGGCAATCAGCGACATGTTCACACCGATTGAGTCAATGTCGGAGGTGATCGCGGAAGTTCGTTCGTGCGTCCCGCGGATCGGATTGCTTTCAAACACTTGTCCTGCTCACTGGAAATTCGTTCGGCGCCAGCCTTGGCGTGTATCGATGGTTGATTTCGACGTCATCATCCTGAGCTTCGAGGCGCGGTCGATGAAGCCGGACGCGGTGATTTATGAGCAAGCCGAGAAGGCCGCCGCGGTTCGGCCCGGTTCCATTCTTTTCTTGGACGACAAAGAAGAGAATGTGCTCGCGGCTCGCGAACGAGGTTGGCTTGCCGAGCAATGCTTGGGCGGCGATCAAGCCCGCGACGCCCTCAAGAACCACCTCCCGGCCCTGCAAAGCCACGCGTGAGAGACGCAGGCTGTCGGCCCGGGCACCTTTTGAAAAAGAACCGTTTACGGTACCATTTCGAGTTCAAAGAATGGTTCTCGTCTCCCTCGAATTGCGGATCGCCGCCCCATGAGCGTTGCCTCAACTGATTTGGACACACTGGCTGTCGACACCATCCGAACGCTGAGCATGGATGCAGTTCAAACTGCCAATAGCGGTCACCCGGGAACGCCAATGGCGTTGGCCCCGATCGCGTATCAGTTGTTCAACTGCACCATGAACTACGATCCGGCAAACCCGCTTTGGCCGAACCGAGATCGCTTTGTCCTTTCGTGTGGCCACGCGTCGATGCTTTTGTACAGCACGCTTCACTTGGCGGGCGTCAAAGCCACCGATGAAGACGGCAATGTCCTCGACGAACTTTCGATCAAGCTAGACGACTTAAAGAATTTCCGTCAAATCGGAAGCCCTTGCGCGGGACACCCCGAGTTTGGCGAGGCTGCCGGAATCGAAACCACGACGGGGCCACTCGGTGCCGGCGTTAGCAACAGTGTCGGGATGGCAATGAGCCAGAAGTGGCTTGCGGAGAACTACAACACGGCCGATTGCCAACTCTTTGATTTTGATGTCTTTGCACTTTGCAGCGACGGCGACTTGATGGAAGGCGTCGCCTGCGAAGCCGCTTCGATCGCGGGTCATCTCAAGCTGGACAACCTTTGTTGGCTCTATGACGACAACAACATCACGATTGAAGGCGACACGGATCTCGCCTTTAGCGAGGACGTCGGTACGCGTTTCGAAGGCTTGGGATGGAATGTCGTGCACGTCGACGACGTCAACGAGCTTTCGAATCTTGCCAAGGCAATCGATCAGTTCAAGGCTTGTTCGGGCAAGCCGACGATCATCATTTGCAAGACCATCATCGGATGGGGAGCCCCCAACAAGCAAAATACCCATGGTGCCCACGGTGCACCGCTCGGCTGGGATGAAGTCGAATTGGCGAAGAAAAACTATGGCTTCCCTGCCGAAGAAAAGTTCTACGTTCCCGACGGTGTAACCGAACACTTCGCCAACCACCTAGGGAAACGCGGCGCCGAGGCGTCTGCAGATTGGGAATCGAAATGGACGAAGTACCAATCGGATCAACCCGAAAAGGCCGCTCAGTTGACGGCGATGTTCAACGGGGAACTCCCCGCCGGATGGGACAAAGACATCCCCGTTTTCGAAGCGGATGAGAAAGGCGACGCGACACGCAACAGCAGCGGAAAAGTGCTCAATGCGATCGCCGCAAATGTTCCATTCATGATCGGGGGTTCAGCAGACCTCGCACCGAGCAACAAAAGCGATTTGAAGTTCGACGGCGCCGGTCAATTCCTCCCGATGCAATATGAGGGACGAAACTTGCATTTCGGCATTCGCGAACATGCGATGGCAGGAATCGTCAACGGTATCTGCCTCACGGGACTTCGTGGATACGCGGCAACGTTCTTCGTGTTTACTGATTACATGCGTGGCGGCATGCGACTCTCGTCGATCATGCATCAACCCGTTCTCTACATCCTCACACACGATTCGATTGGAGTCGGCGAAGACGGGCCGACCCACCAGCCGATCGAACACCTGAGTGCCTGTCGCGCGATTCCCGGACTCTATGTTTTCCGTCCGGGCGATGCGAACGAAGTCGCCGAATGCTACCGCACGGCGATGACGGTGAGCGACCACCCGTCCGCGATGGTGCTCTCTCGACAAAACATGCCAACTCTCTGCCGCACGAAGTATTCGCCGGCCGAAGGTTGTGCTCGCGGAGGCTACATCCTTTCCGACTGCGAAGGCACGCCCGACGTCATCCTGATGGGTAGCGGGAGTGAACTGTCGCTTTGCGTCTCCGCCGGTGAGAAACTGACGGCAAATGGCAAGAAGGTTCGCGTCGTGAGCATGCCCTGTCTCGACTTGTTTGCCGAGCAAGACGAAGCCTACCAGCAACAAGTGCTTCCTCCCGCGGTCACCAACCGAGTCGCCGTTGAAGCCGGAATACGAATGAGCTGGGACCGTTGGCTTGGACTGGATGGCAAGTTTGTTGGCATGGCAGGTTTCGGTGCGAGCGGACCCTATGCGAAGGTCTACGAGCACTTCGGAATCAACGAGGCATCTGTTGTAGCCGCCGCCGGCTAACTTCCGGTCGAACTTCGGCATGCGAATACCTGATCAGCATCAGAGACGGTTCGACGGGGCGAACATGACGCCGATGATCGACGTTGTGTTCCTGCTGATCATTTTCTTCCTCGTCTCAAGCCACTTGGCGAAGCAGGAAACGCGGTTACCCGTCGACCTTCCTGTAGCTGCAACACACGGTCCCGCCGAACTGGACTCCGTTTCGCTTACCGTTACGATCGATCAAGACCGTCGGATGCTGGTGGCAGGACGGTCGGTGGAACTGGACGAGCTGGAGAGCCTTTTTCGCAACGCGGCGACCGAGGATGGACTGGAAGCATCGCTTCGCATTCGCACGGACGCGACCGTCGATTACGCGACCGTCGAACCAATCTTGGGACTCGCAGCCGATTCAGGCTTATTGGACATCAAACTTGCCGTGAGCGACAACTAAGAGCTTCGCTTGGGCCTTTTTACCACGATGAAAATCGGCCTTTCTCAATGAAGATCCCGAACAGGAACAGTCAAGATTCGCTTGAGGTCAAGATGACCCCGATGATCGATGTGGTGTTCCTGTTGCTCGTCTTTTTCGTCTGGACCAGTTCCTTTGAGGAACCTGAATACGATCTGCCCGGTCAGCTCGCCGAACTCCCAAAGACGGGCAGTTCTCTCAATCCAAGCGAAGTTCAACCGACGGAGCCCTTCGACGAGCTGATTGTTCGCCTACGCAATGAGCCGCCGCTCACGGTCATCGAATGGTCTGGGCGGGAATTCAACGACGTGGACTCATTTACCGAAGCAATACGGCAAGTCTTGGAGCTCGGCGTGCAGCCGCCTGTGATCATCGATCCCGACGCTACCGTTACGATGGATTGGGCAATCCGTGTCTATGATGCCTCACGATCAGCCGGAGCCGACCGCGTTCTCTTCGCAACCGAATGAGACTTGTTTATAAGTGCGACCGAAGACTTTGAATCATCTCTTCGATCTGCTCCACGGATTCTCGACTTTCCCCAATTCGCTCAGTCGTTCTGCTGGTATTCTCGGCGACTTCCTTGACCTTTAGATCAAGCGACGCACTGCTTTCAGCGACGCGGTTGGTCGTATTGCTGATCTCGATTGTGGTCGCCCGCTGCTCCTCAACGGCGGCTGCGATCGTCTGCTGCATCTCAGCGACCTCGGAGATGACTCCTTGGATTTTCGTAACCGATTCCGTCGCTGCTGAACTCTCCGTTTGTATCGCGTGGATGGCTTCGACGATGCCATCCGTTGCGCGCGTTGTCTCATTCGCTAGCTCTTTGACCTCATTCGCAACCACCGCGAATCCCTTCCCGGACTCTCCCGCCCGGGCAGCCTCAATCGTTGCGTTGAGAGCCAGGAGGTTTGTTTG
>JBCCOI010000005.1:0-48511 GCA_039025515.1 Planctomycetota bacterium | reverse complement strand
GTGCAAACCAAGAACTTCCGCAACGACGGCCTGAGTCTCGGTCGGATTCTGCGTCGACGAGATCAACTTGAGTTGATCGATCTCATTCGGAATCGCCTGGCATGCTTGCGACTCCAAGTAAAACTGCTCCTGACCGTTATTGCGAAACGTTCCTTCAATGATGTGTTCGGATTGGTCGAAGCCGACTTCAACTTCACCCCGTTGGATCTTGCGAACCGGCCCAAGGTACGCTCCAGCTTCAATGGCGTCTTCAACGCTCAAGATCGGCTCTGCTGCCTTGCATTCGATTTTGATCATTCGCGCCGCTTGGCGGGCGATCGTCCGCGACGTCGCGGCAACCACCACAACCGGCTGCCCCAAATAGGCAATCTCATCGTCGATTAGGAAGACTTCGTCGTGAAAGATCGGGCCGAAGATGTTTTCGCCATCAACGTCCCGATGAGAAAAAACGGCGACAACGCCCGGTAGCTCGAGCGCTTCCGATGCATCAAACGAAAGCAATCGCCCGGCGGCAACGGGGGCTCCCGCGAAATCGACCCAAAGCTCACCCGAAAGCGGAGGTAAGTCTTCGATGTACGGCGCCGCGCCGGTCACATGCCCGACTGCCGAATCATGCGGGATCGCCTTACCAACACTGCTCATAGCACCATGCTCGTTACTTGCCGGACATCCGCCGGCCCGGCCAGATCGTGATAGCACTTCACAAAGATGTTTTCCGTGACTTGGTTGCGGTACGTATCACTTCCGCGTACATCGCTGATCGGTGTGATCTCATCACATGCCATCTTTCCCGCATGCCCCATCGTTTGTGGAGTGAACGCTTTGCCCACCAACATGGACTCTGCCTTCGGGACTCGCAGCACAGTCGGTCCAACGCCCCCCAAAGCAACTCGAGCATGCGTGATCGTGTTGCCTTCTCTTCCCAACAGGAACGCGGCGGTAAACGTACTGATGTCCATATCGCGGCGTTTCGACACCTTGTAGAGCTTCAAGTCTTCATTTTGACGAAGACGCGGACACTTGATCGAAACGATCATCTCGTCGTCCAAGAGATCCAGTTGCTTGTATCCCAAGTAAAAATCGCGGATCGGAATCTCGCGGCTGCCCCGCGAACTTAGCAGCGTCAATGTCGCATCGATGGCATACAAGAACGGAATCGAGTCTGCGATCGGAGACGCATTGGCCAAGTTGCCGCCAAACGTGCCATAGTTTCGGATTTGCGGACTACCGAAGCGCGTGAGCACCGCCGCAAAATCTGGAAACAGGTCCTCAACCGCAACGAGGATCTCACTCCATGTTGCGGAAGCTCCGATCACGAGATCGTCCTCGCGTTCGGTGATGCTGGTCAGTTCACGTACCCGACTCAAACACATCGTGACGTTTCGGCGCGACTTCCCATGGTTGTGCTGAACGCCGATGTCGGTCGCACCGCTTACGAATTGGGTACCAGGATTAGCGGCTTTGAATTCGACGGCCTGGTCAAGCGTCCGAGGCACAAAGACATGACGGTCACGGGATCGAATCTCGATGGGCTCCTCGCTGCATTGACCAAATGATTCCAGCATCGAATCAGCCGGATACAACTTGTTGAGCCCTGGTACGTCCGACGGTGCGACGGCTCGACCTGCTTCGATGATTTGGACGTAGCCGGTGCAGCGACACAAATTCCCCGATAAACCGAGCCTGAGACACTCTTCGGAAAGGGGCTCGTCGCATGTCCGGTTGTCTTCAACGTTTGTTTCCATCAATCCGTGCATGGCGACGACGAATCCGGGTGTGCAATACCCGCACTGGCTTCCATGGCAATCGACCATCGACTGCTGCACTGCCGAGAGGTCGGATGGTGACCCGAGTCCTTCAATGGAAACGACATGAGTCTGGTCAAGCTGATGCATGAACATGATGCATGAGTCTGCCGTCTTGTATCTCAGCTCATTTGATTCGCTTCGGTGACCGATCAGCACACTGCAGGAACCACAGTCACCCTCGCTGCAAACGATCTTGGTACCGGTGAGACCAAGATCATTTCGCAGAAAATCCGACAACGTCATAAACGCCCTGTCGCCGGTTACGCGACATGCTTTCCCATTGACGAATAGTTGAATGAAATCTCTCATAGCGACCGTGGTGTTATACCATTTACTGACAATCGAATTGCCGGCGATCCGGTATCGGGAACGCGTTCACAATCAGCGTCGTTGCCGTTTCGCAAACCATGATGACGCAGTGTCATGGTCACGATTGGTGCGTCGAAGCCCTTCCCGCCCTTGAACCGTACTTTACGGCTTTCCACACGTCCAACTGCGATCCGACACTTGTAAACCGTCATCTTGATTGCCCCTCAACGAGCCATTCCCGAATCAACACGTCGAACGAAAGCATGAGTCCCGGGGGCGAACAAACCGACCAGTTGGCGTCTCGTTTGGACCAGCTGGCGTCGACTTGCATGCGTCATTGTGACCTGATTTCGCAGATGACCGAATGCGAGGGCGAGATCACCCGCAGGTTTCTGACGCCCCCCATCCAGCAATCGCACGACTACCTGCGCGGTTGCATGGAGACGCTCGGCTTATCGGTTCGCGTTGATGATGCCGGCAACCTGATTGGTCGGCGCGAAGGAACCAACAACAAGAAAACGCTTCTGGTCGGCTCACATCTCGACACGGTCCCCGGTGGCGGAAAGTACGATGGACTGCTGGGCGTGACCCTCGGAATCGCGGCGCTCGAGCTGATCGGACCAGTCAGCTTGCCGATGAACGTTGACGTCATCGGATTCAGCGAGGAAGAGGGCGTGAGGTTCGCCCAGCCTTATCTCGGCAGCAGCGCGATCGCCGGAGTTTTCGAGTCCGACTGGCTCGACCGTCTCGACGGAGATGGCCAGTCGATGCGGTCGGTCATGGAAGCGTTTGGACTGCAACCGAGCTGTATTTCCGATGCCGCCTATCGTACCGACGAAGTCATCGGGTTTGTCGAAGCCCACATCGAACAGGGGCCCTTGCTCTACCGAGTCGATCGGCCCGTCGGTTTGGTGGATTCCATTGCCGGACAATCGCGACTGCAGTTGCGTTTCACCGGACGCCAAGGTCACGCGGGAACGGTACCGATGAGCCTCCGGCATGATGCCTTGGTCTCGGCCGCCCGGTGGATCGCCGAAGTCTCCCGTGTCGGAAACTCGATCGACGGCCTGCGGGCCACCATCGGGCGCATCAAGGCGTCGCCGAACGCCCGCAACGTGATTCCAGATACAGTCGAACTGTCATTGGACGTTCGACATTTCGATGACAAGATACGCGAAGACGCGGTCACCGAACTTTGCCGCATAGGAATGGGGGGCGAAGAGAAAGACGGCGTCAGATTCGAGGTGATCGAGAACCAAGCACAATGTGCCGTCCAGATGGATGACGATTTGTGTTCACTCATGAATGCGTCGATGGCATCAAAAGGCATACGGTCGTTTCGGATGTTTAGTGGAGCAGGGCACGACGCGGCGGTGATGGCATCAAAGTTTCCGACATCGATGCTGTTTCTGCGGCAGGTGACCGGCATCAGCCATCACCCGGATGAAGATGTTGCGGAAGAAGACGTCGCCGTTGCCATTGACGTACTCGCCGATTTCATTCTTCGCGTCGCTCAACAAGTTAACGACCAAGACAAGATGAAGGACTCGAGATGAGCCAGGCTCCCTTTGGACGAACGCGTACCCGAGTTCATCATGATCATGCCTTGATCGGAGAGGACTCGCATGTGACCGCGCCCCTTTATGGATGGAAGGACACATTCGGGGTGATGCTCATTAGCCCGGCCATGGCTTCCGCGCGCGGAACGTCTGCTGTTCGTGGCCCCGGGTTCGCGCAATACATGGCGACGCTGACTGAGCAGTCGCGTTCGAACACCGCGCCCGCCGGCATTGAACGCTGCCTCATCGTGCTGGATGGTCGGCTTTCGATTCTCGGTAAGGAACTGCAAGAAGGCAGTTTCGCATACCTGCCTGCTGATGTCGAAGCAAACATCCGAGGCTTGGGTTCGGCCAAAATCCTCGTCTTCGAGAAACACTATGTGCCGCACCCTGACCTTTCGCCGCCAGACCCGATCATCGGAGAACTCTCGAGCCTGAAGCCGGAGCCGTTTCTAGGCGATGAAGACGCCATGTTGGCGAATCTGCTACCTGATGAGCCTTCTTTCGATATGGCCGTAAACGTCTTCACGTATCAAAGCGGCGCCGTGTTGCCCTTCGTCGAGACGCACATCATGGAACACGGACTCTACATGAGTGCGGGCCAGGGCATCTATCGACTCGGTGAGTCGTGGTACCCGGTTTGCAAAGGTGACAGTATTTGGATGGCTGCCTACTGTCCTCAATGGTTCGTTGCGATGGGAAAGGAACCCGCCCAATATATCTACTACAAGGACGTGCATCGAAACCACCTTCCGGAGCAATCCGTTGACTGAGCCGTTGTTGCTGAAGGTCGATGCTGATCGCGTGGTCGCCGAGCTAACCAAGCTGGCGACCTTCAACGACTGCCGGGATGGACCTCCGGCCGTGACGCGCGTCGTGTTCACGGACCAAGACTTGCGAGCTCGCGAGTATTTGCGCGATCTCTATGAGGATGCCGGGCTACAAGTGCGCGTCGATGCGGTTGGCAACACATTCGCGCGCTGGATCGGCAAGCAGCCGGGCCTCCCGATCGTCGGAACCGGCTCACACACCGATGCGATTCCATTTTCAGGCATGTACGACGGCACCGTCGGAGTCGTGGGTGGACTCGAGGCCATTCGCGCGCTCAAACGCAGCGGCTACTCGCCCGATCGTTCCATCGAGCTGTTGATGTTCACCAGCGAAGAACCGACGCGGTTCGGAATCGGTTGCACGGGCAGCAGGGTACTCGCCGGCCGGTTGAACGAAGAACAGCTGGAACAACTTACCGATGAGCAAGGTGACAACTACAACACCGTGAGGCGCAACGCCGGTTTCGAGGGAACGATCGCTTCGGCCGTGCTAGATCGCAGCTACTATCACGCTTGGATCGAGTTGCATATCGAGCAAGGCCCCGAGTTGGAGGCCCGTCAATTGCCGATCGGAGTCGTCACGGCAATCGCCGCGCCCGCAACGATGACGGTTGACTTGGCTGGCGAAGGCGGGCACGCGGGTGCCGTTCTGATGCCACGTCGCCGCGATGCACTTTGCGCGGCCGCCGAAATGGTGCAATCAATCGAGTCCTTCGCCCGAAAGAGTTCGAGTGATGACTTGGTGGCAACCGTTGGAGAACTAAGCGTTCACCCCTGCGCCGTGAACTCGATTCCGTCCCGAGCGAAATTTACGATCGATCTGCGAGACGTTCGCGAAGACTCGCGGAACCAATGTAAACAGGAGATCGAAGCGTCGATCCGCCGAATTGCCGAGCGACGAAGGGTCACCGCGACGATTGATACGGTCAACGCCGATCCTCCCGCGCCCGCTTCACCGGAGATCGTCAAAGCCGCCGAGCAAGCGTGCCAAGCCTCCGGGCTGCCGTACCAAAAGATGGTGAGCCGCGCTTATCACGACTCGTTGTTCATCGCCGAAATCGCGCCCATCGGGATGCTCTTTATCCCCTGCCGTAACGGCGTTTCGCATCGTCCCGACGAATACAGTTCGCCGACGGAAATCGCAGCGGGCGTTGAGATCCTCGCCCGCACGATGGCGGAGTTGGCAACCGCACCATGATTCACTCGCGCGCGATCTTGATTTACACGATCTTGATTCACTCGCGCACGATCTTCGCGGAAATCATTCCGTAAGGCTCGTCGGTCACGATGAACACATCATTGTTGTTTTCGCGACCAAAGGGTTCCAGACTGAAAAGGATGTGATGCTTGTTTGGCAGCGTCAGTTCGATCGCTTGCACTTCGTCGCACGCCTCGATCGCGGCGCGGCCCATCAACATGAGTGTTTCTTGCACACTGCGGCTGTAGTGGTCGATGAATCGATTGGTCATCGCGGACATGATCGCTTCGCGAGCATCCTCGTAGCTTTTGGGGATCTGGCCGTATTCCCAGTTGGCGGTGACCGATGTTGCCAGTATGCGGTCGTCCGTATCCGGCAGCGTCCGAAACTCGTCGCGATGGAAATCCGCAAATCCACTTTCCGTCGTTTTCGCGATGACGAATTGATCAACGCCCGCCCCAATCGAGGTCGGTTCTTCCCGGCGAGCGACGGCACAAGTCGTCGAAATTGCCGCGTCATTTCCGGTGAAAGCGTGGGGACAGTCCAGCAATCGTTGCCATTGCTTTTGTTCGATCGTCACGTTGGCAGCATCAAGATGGTCGTACTGACTCAGAAAGTGCTCGGCAAGGGTCACCGCGAATGACTCAATGGTTTCGATGGGGTCGTCCTTGGCCAAAACGTAGACGGTGTTCTTGCAAGTGTCGGTGGCAACGACAGGACGATTGTCACCCTTCAAGTATGCTTCGTCCATGTCGCCCTCAAGAATCACGCCGACGGTCGCTTCGATCAGACTGTGCAGCGATGGGTTGTCAGGATCTCGCCGGATCTTGCTAAACCGTACCCGATGCTTTCCATACGCGTGTTGTGCGAGGCGAATCGACATGTTGAACTTGTCCTTGAACATCTAAGTTGTTTGAATGACAAGACAGCGCCCGCCTCTTTGCGTGTCAGGTCTGCGGGACAGCGTAACGAATCTCAGCGCAGCCATGAACCTCGTCCTCCGTTCCACACGCGTTCATCTTCCCGAAGAAACTGCCGCGTGCGATCTCGTTATCGAAGGCGAGCGAGTTTCCTCCATTGATCCACACGGTGCGCATCGCGACACTGAGGCGACGATTGATGTTGGCGATCTTGTCGTCATGCCGGGGCTTGTCGATTCGCACGTTCACCTGAATGCTCCCGGAAGATCCCACTGGGAGGGTTTTGAGACCGGCACGCGGGCGGCCAAGGCGGGCGGCATCACTACGCTTGTGGATATGCCGCTGAACAGCTCACCGGTCACCACGACGAAGACCGCACTTGATGTAAAGCGTGAGGAGGCAAACGGCAAAGCTCATGTCGATGTCGCGTTTTACGCGGGGTTGATACCCGGCAACGCGACAAATCTCGCTGAACTGATTCGCGCGGGCGCAGTGGCTGCCAAGGCATTCCTGTGCCACAGCGGCTTGGATGAGTTTCCCAATGTGAGCGAAACGGATCTACGCACCGCGATGCCGATTCTCAAGCAGCTAAACGTTCCACTGTTGGTGCATGCCGAACTCGTTCATGCCGTGCCGGCGATGAAGAATCCACGTCGATATGCCGACTACTTGGAATCGCGCCCCAGGTCCTTCGAACGCAATGCGATCGAAAGTATGATCGAGCTCGCGGATCAGACAGGCTGCCATGTCCATATCGTCCACCTCGCCGATGGTGAGTGCATTGAGGTGATTGCGTCGGCGAAACGCAGCGGTGTTCCAATCACCGTCGAGACATGTCCACACTATCTCTGCATCGATAGTGATTCGATTGAAGACGGGCAAACCGAGTTCAAGTGCGCTCCCCCGATCCGCGGTCACGAAGATCGCGAAGCACTTTGGCAGGGCCTTCGTGATGGAACCATCGAGATGATTGTCAGCGACCACTCCCCGTGTCCGCCCGAAATGAAGCATTCCGACACGGGCCGATTCGATCAGGCTTGGGGAGGCATTAGTTCGCTACAAATTGGCTTACCCTTGGTTTGGACCGAAGCGGTACGACGTGGATTCACACTTCATGACGT
Organism: Planctomycetota bacterium; assembly: GCA_039025515.1. Classification (GTDB taxonomy): domain Bacteria; phylum Planctomycetota; class Planctomycetia; order Pirellulales; family Pirellulaceae; genus Stieleria. The sequence goes on along the minus strand of JBCCOI010000005.1, from coordinate 40,766 downwards.
GATCCGCTGGATGTCGAGCGGCCCGGCTTCATTGGTCAAGATCGATCAAGGCATTCAAATCGGTGCGGCGGCAAATCTGGTTGTCTTCGATCCGGACACCGAGTGGACCGTCCGCCGACAAAACTTGCACCATCGCCATCCCGTCACGCCCTACCATGGAAAAAGGCTAAGGGGTGTTGTTCGCCGAACGTATGTGCATGGTCGCGACGATGACCAACCGCGGGGCAAAGTGCGATGAGTGGGTTGTCGATTCAGAACCTCAATCAGATGAGCGATGATGCCGCGGCTGAATCGCTACTTGGCTGCTGTGGCGCTCGTTCTTGGTGTCGCTTGATGGCGTCACGCCGGCCATTTGCCGCTTTGGCAGAGCTGCATCGAGAAGCAGACCTCGTGTTTGATTTACTCACACGCGAAGACTGGCTCGAAGCTTTTGCATCACATCCAAAAATCGGTGATCTCGAGTCATTGCGAATGAAGTTTGCCGGTAATCGCGAGTGGTCTTCCAGCGAACAGGCTGGTGTTTCGGACGCCGGCGACGAGACGCTGCGACGGTTGGCTGATGGGAACGCTCGTTATCTAGCGAAGTTTGGGTTCATCTTCATTATCTGTGCAACCGGATTGTCGGCCTCAGAGATGTTAGCTGCGTTAGAATCTCGCCTGGCAAATAGCAACGATGTAGAACTGAAAACCGCTTCGTCTGCTCAGCGGCAGATCACCCATTTGCGGTTAGATAAGATAATGGTGGCGGATCCTTGACCACATAGGAATGGTGGATCAATGATTGTCGACGATCGGCTCCGTCCGATCGATTTTGACACGTTTCCATCGTGCGGAGCCGATGGGTGACTTTCAACAACACGCTAGTTATCGATGGGCCGTTCCTTCTTAGCATCGGGTGAACAATAACTGCGGAGTTTACGGGGTTGTTCTGTAGTTCTATTTAGGAAGTGCACGCGCAGGACGTCGTGGATTTCTTGCTGTGATGAAAGCAATTCGATGTCGCGCAGCGCAAACGGGTCTTTGGAAAGACCGAAGTAGGAACGAATCATGTTTGGAAGTTTGAAGAGTGAAGGGTGAACGTTGAAAACGACTGAGCGTTAAGCTTGCTCTTTGCGGCGGGCCATGCCGTTGGCGACGGCATCGAGCAAGCGTGCTTTGCCGATCCGGCGGTCCTCTGAGTAGACGGTCACCGCTCCGTCGCGATGACGCTCATAACGGAGCTGGATTTTGCGGTGACGCAGGTGGTCACGGTGATCGACGACGCGCACCTGATGGACATGGAAAACCCTCGCAAGCTGCGTCTCTTGCTCGAGGACTTCCCCAAGAACCACAACTTGATCTTGGTGGGCCAGCCAGAGCTGCTCTCCCATCTGGATCTGTCGGTCAATCAGGACATCAAGAGCCGAGTGACTTACTCGGTGATCACCAAACGCCTCGGTGACGACGCGATGCGTGGGTTCATCGAAGGTCAGCTCGATCGTATCGGTTTGGCTCACACGACGTTCACCGCCGGCGCGATGGAACTGATCGTTCGCACGGCCGATGGCGTGCTGCGTCGCTGCCGGAATCTGTGCTTGGCATCGATGCTCGAAGCCGTCCGCGGATCGTCGGGCACGACGATCGAAACCGACGTGATCAATCGCGTGCTGATGCAGCCGCACTGGCAAAGAGAAGTCGACCTGACGGACTTTTGACCACTGGCATCTTCAAACTTCCCACTTCAAACTTCCAAACATGATCACGAAAGATCTACTTCGAGCGATTCGCAACGACTTGCCGATGAAACTAGTTGTGACCCGTTTAGGCCGTCACGGTCCGAGATCGAAAGAGTTCGAAGGCTACTTTCGATTTCAGTGTCCCCACTGCGGCGAACTCCGCGCGACGGTGAATGCGAAGAACAACTTGGCTCGTCGTTTTAGCTGCGGCAAGAACATCAACAACATTGACTTGCTGATGCTACTTGGTCACGACTTCGTTCCAGCGGCGACGATCTTGGAAGGTTGGCTGAACCAGTACGGTCGAGAGCTGGGTCATCCACCTCTCTCGACGCAGGTCATGCCATCGAAGGCGAAATAGGCTTCAGGCTACCGGGCCAAACGCATCGAAGTTAAAAGTCCGTTGTATGCGAACGCAGTGAATCACTGCGTTCGCATTTTTCGTGCGCACCGAGAGAGTCGATCCATCCATCCGCCGCGATCAAACAAAGCTGGGTCGAATGTGATTCCGAGTCTCGGCGACTCTGGACCGCCCCGGATCATGGTGTCTTAAAGACACCAAAACGGAGAAGATAGAAAAGCCCAAAACACGGAAAAAAAGCTCCTCCAAAATTTTCAGCAATTCGGCCAAACGCTCGAAAACACTCTGAAGTCACTACACCGACAATTCGGCCAGAACTGCGATTTTAATTCGGCCCGTAACAGATGAGGAGGCGACTCCATCCGAGCCGAAGCCCATGGGCAGCGTGCGCGAGGCCTGCTGACCGCGATCGTTGAACGTGAACCGGGTCTCGTGTCCCAGCGGGTCGACGATCAGCGTTTGATTGCCGCGGAGGTCGTACCCGTATTGGTACTGGGGCCGGATGATGTTCTGGGGGTCGGTGTCGTCGACGATCGGAGGGTCGGTGTATTGAACTCAGTTATCCTCCGCTTCGCACTCGTGCAAGGACTTGATAACGCATCAAAGAAGCCTGACCCGAATGGCACTGTCGAACCGGAGCTGGCGCGCAGGTTGATCTTGGCTTGAGCCGGGTTTGATTTTATACCAGCACAAACTTAGAGAGATTCAAGTTTTTCGCCCTCCAAGGCGATGATGTGAATGCCCTCCTTGGTTTCACGTGCCGTGATTCAACCAAGGAGGGTTTTCTCATGGATGCGTTACCAAATTCGCCGGCCGGTGGCAGTGCCGATTTCCAGAAGATTACCGATGCTTTTTTGGGCAGAGATGGACTGCCGTTTGCTGATCTCCTCTCGGCCGATCGGATCGCTGAGGTCTTCGCCAAGCATCAGAACCTGTTCGGCTTGGGAGCCGTCTACAGCACGGCGGTCATGGTCTGGTCGTTCCTCGGTCAGGTCTTACGAGATGGTAAAGAGGCGTCCTGCCAATCAGCGGTCGCACGCGTCGTGACCTACTGCATTCAGCGTGGTCAGAAGCCACCCACTGAAGACACAGGCGACTATTGCCGAGCGCGAGCCAAGCTCTCTGAACACGCACTTCATGAACTGACCACAGGCATTGCGTCTGACTTGGAGAGGACCGCTGATTCAAATTGGCTCTGGAATAACATGCATCCCAATCTCGTCGACGGATTCACCTTTACCATGCCGGACACGGCAGAGAATCAAGCGGAGTATCCACAACAGCGAGGCCAGAAGCCGGGATGTGGGTTTCCTATCGCGCGTGCGGTTGCGATCGTTTCTCTTGCGACGGCGTGCGTCATGGACGCTGCGATCGGACCGTATCAAGGGAAGGAAACTGGCGAGACGGCGCTACTGCGTCCGCTACTCCCACGGTTCGGCAAAGGCGACATTGCCGTCATGGATCGTTACTACTGTTCTTTCATGATGATCGCGGCGTTGCTCGCCAATCACGCTCAGGTCTGTGCCCGGAAGCACCACCTGCGGCACAGTGATTTTCGACGGGGTATTCGGCTTGGGAAATAAGATCACTGGATTATGTGGAAGCGTCCTCAACGTCCGAAAAGGATGGATGAGGAAACCTACCTGCGAATCCCCGAAACCCTCATCCTGCGAGAGATTCGCTATTGGATTGTTGAGAAAGGTCGTCGCACGAAGTCAGTCACGATCATTACGACGCTGCTGGACCATCGCAAATATGACAAGCAGTCGATTGCGGATCTCTACGGTTTCCGCTGGAACGCGGAAACGGATATCGGACACATCAAGACATCGATGAATCTGTGGCACGTTCGCTGCAAATCGCCGGAGATGGTTCGTCGGGAACTCTGGGCGACACTCTTGGCCTACAACCTCATACGGACCACAGCAGCCGGCGCTGCTCTTGTTCACCGGAAGCTTCCACGTCAGATAAGCTTTACAAGCACTTGTCAGTACATCCTGTCGTCATGGATGCTCTTAGCGTGCGAAAGAATGAGCGACGACGCATTCGCTCGCCAGATCAACTTGGCGTTGGAGCACGTGGCCCGATGCGAGGTTGGTAACCGCCCCGGGGCGTCTCGAACCACGCGTTCGGAAGCGGAGACCGAAGAACTATCCGCTCATGCAAAAGCCACGCGCCGTCCTTCGAGCACAACTCGCTAAACGATGCATCTAGAAAGATTTGTGGCTGACAGTGCCATTCAAGCCTGACCCCTTTGATTCTGTGACCCCTTTGATTCTGTTTGAAGGGCAGGATGTTCGACTACGAAATCCCATCCGCGTACCCGGCAGCGAAAGATCGTACTGTAAAGATCGAAGGCAACGTGATCACGTTTCCCGTATTCAGCAAGCCAGCTGGAAACGTCCACTTTGAATCATACCGGTACGTTTTCTTTCCGAGGGAAAGATTGATGCACCGATTCAAAGATCAATTCAACGCTGACACTCACATGAACATCCTCCGTTTCAATCGAAATGGCCTGGACTCAGCAACCGTTTCATTTCTGAGCGGTGCCGATGGAATCACTCTACGACGCTTCAAGGAAAACCGAGGCGACGATCAATTTGCGACCGCAAAGAAGGAGGTCCCAGGCAACCGCTGACGAGGCGGTGACTTGGTCGAAAACAGATCCAATTCCCGCCCTCAAAAGGCTTGAACCATGAAGATGAAAAACGAAACGAAAGAATTGATGACAGTTCGTCAGGTAGCAGCTCGCTTGGCGGTTTCTTCGTCAATGGTCTATTCATTGATCGCAAGTGGAACCTTGGCCACCCATCGAGTCGGCCGCTGCATTCGCGTGAGTGAGAAGCAGATCGTCGACTACCTCCAGAGTTGTCAGCACGAGGACGCGGCGAGCGCGGACCGTCCCAAACCGCCGCGACACCTAACTCTCTAATCGAGAACAAGGCATTCGCTTTTACTTATCCAAGATCCAAACGGAGGAAAACCATGAATCGATATCCGAAACGCCTTTGGGAAGATGAAATAGAAGAACTTCGTCGTTTCTGCGAGGTGGCATTGATCACCGCAGGCAGAGATGTCTGTGATGGCAACATGGCTGAGCTCATTCGATCAACCCGCCGTTTGCGATTTGATGAACACGACGAACAGCTTCTCATTCATAAGTGCTTGGCGAACCCATGTGTCTCCGATCAATTTCTCGATCTTCATTTTGAATGCCGGCAGTACTTCGATCGAAGATTCCGTGCCCAACTTCCTATCGTGCGAGAAGCGATCACGCGGACCCTGCTTGAACAGATCGAACCAGAATCCGCAGCGCTCTCATTGTGAGGTGATCAGCACCACAAAACGCTCCCGTCCACGGAAGGAAGTCGGATTGCGAAGCGTGAACACTGGCGAGTTGGAAGGCTCGCAGGATGCCACGCGGTGGCTCGCGTGGCATCCTAAGTTACTAAGTCGCGGCGGTCTGCCTCACCTCCGCCCCGAAATCATCCAGTCAGTCTGCGTCGGCTTGTCCAACGAATGGCACGTAGTTTTACCTAACTCCTTTCAAGAGTTCGAGTTTCGCTTCGGCACGTGGCTTCATCAGTAGGTCGTACGGCATTCGCCGCCGCTTCTTCTTTCGTGGTTCAATACGATCGGCCCTGTTTCCGACTCGATGGGCCGCAACCGCGGACAGTAACTCGTCGCGTATTTCCACGAAGCTCCGATGAGCTTTTGCGGTACTTGCGATCAATGGCTGGAAGACTTCGAGTATTTGCATCGTGCCCTTGAAACTGATCGTGCGTGGGGCGATCTCAAATGTTTCTGCGGCTTGAGCCATGATTGTTCGAATGAGGTTGTACGCCAACAAGTGAGTCCATACCTCCTTGCGCACCAAGTCGGGAGTCTTGCAACGTAGAACGTCCATTTGCATCGTCGTTTTGATCGATCGCAGATCGAGCTCTTGATTCCAACGATCGCGATAGAGTTTGGCCAAGTCGTCCTTGGAATACTTCAGTGGATCGAGAAGCGTTGTCACAACAACGATCTTTCGGCTTCGAAAGCCTGGTCGTTCAACTCGGAAACGAACTTCGCGTACGGTCAGAAACCTGGGCATCGCACGCTGTGCGGCGCGTCCGACATCGCGAATGTGTTTCTTGGGCCATTGAACAAGATGATCCTCGTGACCCAATCGCGTTCCCAGGCGAAAGTCGGCTTTGCGTAGGGCCTTGTTCAATCGGGTCACAACAGTGATACCTCGTTCGCTCAGTTCGTAGAGATTACGCCAGTTGCACATCAGGCTGTCAGCGAGGAGTACGTCACCTTTCTGGATGATGCCCCACATGCGCCTGAGCAAACTGACCTCTCCGGTTCCTTTGCCGGTGTACGAACTGAGCGTCATGTCGAGGACGGCCCCGCAGGATAGCGAGGCGGGAATTCCAATCCGAGCAAAGGGGAAACCAGCCCCCGGTTTGGACTTCCAGGTCTGCGGATACTCCGCTTGGTTGGCCTCGGTGTCAGGCATCGAGATAGAAGATCCATCGAACATCAAAACGCGGTGCCCGTTCCAAAGCCAATTCTCTTTCACCTTGGATTCGAGCGTTCGCCCGACAAGCTGAGTGACCGTCGCGAAGAACTTCTCTGGCAACCGTTTACGCGCTTGGCAGTACGCACCTGTGTGCGAGGAGCACGCCGCTTCACCACGAGCGACCCGATGAGCTACGAAACGGGCGACAGCGGATCGGCATGAGTGATCAGCACTGATCACTTGCCCTACGAAGATCCACAGCGTCACCAACGGAGTGTAGATACGTTCGTTCCACGCGATTTCAATCGTGTCCAACGCTTGATTGACAGTTTCACGCGATAGGATGTCAGCAAAGGCGAAGTCGCCGTCCAGAAGAAACTGACGCCTGAGAAACTCCAACTGACTTCGGAACGACCGCTCGTTACAATACCGCATCCTTGGGCCTCCTTGCCGTTGATGAATGTCGCAAATCCATCTACGCAAGTGAGGCTCTTCTTGTATATGTCATTCCGTGACAGGCACTTACGGAAAACTACGTGCCATTCGCTTGTCCAACCGCCTGCTCTACATTTCCTACTCAAACTACTTAGGTGTCTGCCCGATTCGAAGATAGGTATTGTCGAAAGTTGTGTTCTTGAATAGTTGAAAAAAGGTGGCGTATCCTCCTGTTGTACATCACTACTTCAGCGGCCCAACGCGGGCTCAAGGAAACGCCATCGCTAAGACTATGACAGGACGACGCTGTACGCCAGTAGCTCAACAACTTGATTCAGAAGTGCTTGCCTTTCGGTAGCAGTTCGATCAGCAGAGTCCTCTCGATGAGCTCGTTCGTGAAGGTGCTCGTAGGATTCTTCAGGAAGCGATCAACGCAGAAGTTGAGTCATATATCGACCAGCATCGAGACCGCTTTGACGAACAGGGTCGACGTCTGGTCGTGAAGAATGGCAACTTATCTTCTCGTGAAATCATGTGCCGGCCCAATCGAAGTCTCACAAGGTCGTGTGCGTGATAATTCTCTTGCTCCCCACGATCGAGTGAAGTTTTCGCCGACTGTGCTGCCTGCCCATCTTCGACGAACCGACGCGATCAAGGAACTAATTCCCTGACTTTATCTCAAAGGGATCTCGACCAGTGACTTTGGCGAAGCACTCCAGTTACTGGTTGGCGAACATGCCAAGCATTCAGTCAATCGACGATCAGAATTTCGGCATCCTTATTGAATATTTGCTGCCCGGAATTGTTTCTGTTTGGGGCATTAGACTCGAGCTCCCAGTCAAGCAATTGGGCAGAACCGTGATCGCAGAGTGGGCATCGCATGTGCAGATTCCGATTTGTAGAGTGTCGCTCCTGCCACGAGGAATCAAAAGGAGATTCTGTTCACGCACGCAGAACCTGTAAATGCGTTAGCTCATATACGAATCGCGCGCTCGAAAAGTCTCTCGAAACACCTGAACTTGCTTGATCGCGGGCTGGGGGTCTGGTAACACTGTTCGGGCGGTAAGATGAGTCTGTCGCAGGGAGGCATCGCAAAGTAACTACCATTTGGGGCTGTTATGGAGTCTCTCGAAGATATTTCGTCGGATTTCGCGACGTCCGAAAAAGTTGCACGCGGTCTGTTGATTCTTGCCCAGGCGTATCACCTTTCCGTTGATGTTCATCGAGACCGCTGGCAGTTTGCCGTAGAAATTGACACGTTGCTGCAAGACGCGGATTTGAGCAAGAGCCTGTGTCGCTGGCTTGTTAGCAAAGGTTACGCAGAACATGCGAACGAGGTCACGTCGGCGGGGGATGAAGCTCGGCGCTTTGTTGACGGCGGTCGACTCGCATTCGGCAAACAAACGTGCTTTACGATCACGGCGGCGGGTCTTTCGATCGCAGAGCATGGTCCGAGACCGAGTCAGCGGTTTTCCGCCGCGCCGCCTGCAAGTACGGAAGGGGGCTCAATCCTGAATCGCTCGCTGACTTCAAGGGCTCCTGTTGCTCGCCCAAGTTGGGACGGAGAACGTCACGAGCTGTCGGTACTTGGAAAGATCGTCAAGCGTTTCAAGCACCCATCGCCCAACCAAGAGCTGGTGCTCGAAGCATTCGAAGAAGAGCGATGGCCATCGCGGATCGATGATCCGATTCCGCAGCACCCGGATCTGTGTCCAAAGAGGCGGCTGAATGACACGATCAAGAGCCTGAACAACAGCCAGCGTAACAATCTGATCCGTTTCATGGGGGACGGAACTGGTCGCGGAGTCTTGTGGGACCTGATCACCGAAGATGCCAATTGAACAATGCGACGCCCCCGCGATGGAGGAATGTCCATTCTGTTCAAATGCACCGTAGACCGCCTGTTCCGATGCACCGTAGGCCGCCACCTATCCGCCCGTTTCGGGGTCGCGAATGACACTTACGATTAGGGGCCTTCGTCGTCGCGTCTGATCCCTAAATATGTTTTGCGGATCCCAATTTCATGACTTTCTCTCCAGGTTTGGGATGGCAACCAGACCTTCCAGATTCGCGTGATCGAAAGCCGGAAGACGAAGCTGTCTGGGATCAACTCGCGCAAGTAAGCCGAAGGCGGAAGCGGACCAGCGAAAGTCTCAGGGAGCACTTTCGCGAAGAGATCGCCGATCAGAGGGAACTCCCAGCTTCACCGGCGTTTGCGTGTGGCTCTTTGGCCGAATACTTTCGAAATCGCGTGGACAGTGACTCGACCGGGCTATCGAAGCTTTTTTTGTACCACACCGCAAGCAGGCTCTCAGGCGATCACTACGCGACTTCGCTTGAACTGCGTACGACGTTAAAGGCGATGACGCGCTTCGGTTTGCCGCATGAGAAATTCTGGCCGGATACCGAACCGAACCGAAACGCAGTTCCCAGCGATCCGTTTCTGTATGGTTTCGCCAAGGACTACGCGAGCATTCAGTTCGTCCGCCTCGATTCTCCCGATGGAAACGGCATCGACACGCTCGATCGTGTAAAGGGGTTCCTTGCCGCAGGATTCCCCAGCGTTTTCGGCTTTACGGTACCCGCAACGGTTACCAGGGACGGCAGGATTCCTTGGCGACGCCGGTTTGAGGTGATGGGTGGACAGGCGGTCGTCGCCGTCGGGTATGACGATCATCGCTATGGGAAAAAGAAAGGTGCCCTGGAGTTCCTCAACACATGGGGCGCGGACTGGGGTGAAAACGGATACGGCTGGTTGCCCTATCGCTTCGTTGAGAAACGCTTGGCGTTGGACTTCTGGACGCTGTTGCAACCGCGATGGCTGGATAGCGATGAATTTCGGCGCCCCGACATCTCGTGTCTAGCTGGGAACGGACGTACGAGATGAATCCGCCCCATCGTCACCCGTATCGTCGCCCAGATTCATCACCACCGCACCCCAACACCATCCCTACTCCGCACGTAGCGGTCTCAGCCGAATCCGCATTGAATGTGTTCCGCACACACTCGCGCCCGTCAATCAATCGCGTCCGTCAATCCGCCCCTTTCGGGCTCGCCGGCTCAAGGAAACAACCGCTAGGGAGACTCACTCCATGATCAACGTCACACTCGTCTCGCAAGTTTTTCTCCACGAGCCGGACCAAGAATACGACCCGTCGAAGCCGAACTTTTCCGTGAAGCAGGAAATGGAAATCGGCGACGACAACACGATGAAGGCATGCCTTCCGGAAGCGAACGCGTATGCAGTCGACGTCGAAGCCGGCGCCCGAAAAAAATTGAAAATCCTTGCGATCAGCGTCCCCGATGAGCCATTCGAAGGCACGCTTCTTTTCGCTCTCGCGGCGGATGCTCCCACCGATCAGCGAATCGATCTCTCCGATTCGAAAGTCTACACGGGTCAGGCCCTGTTTGATCTTCTCGAATTCAAAGAGAGACTCGACACCGTTTACTTCTGGCGTTGCGGATGTGAAAACCCGGTCGAGATCAAGATCTTCTCCGGTCGCGACATCACACCCTACGCGTCACCTGCCCCCACCGCCATGAAAAAGAACTGAACTCGTTCGGCAGATCAGTTTCGCCCTGCAGCCAGAGGAAATAGAAGATGCCCGTTTCGCCTACCTATCCAGGCGTTTATGTCGAAGAAGTCCCCAGCAGCGTCCGCACCATCACCGGTGTGGCGACATCGATCGCCGCATTCATCGGTGCGGCATCGCGGGGGCCAACCACCGTCCCGGTACGCATCCAGAGCTTCGCGGACTTTGAACGCAAGTACGGCGGTCTCTCACGAAATCAACCGCTGGGATACGCCGTACAGCAGTTCTTTCAAAACGGCGGAACAGACGCCCAAATCGTCCGGGTCGTGCACATAGATGAGGACGAGTCTAAGAGTGCAAAGCCAGCCGAGCTCGAGTATGAAGGGCTAAAACTCGTTGCGTCTAGCGAGGGAAGCTGGGGCGATGGGCTGAAAATCATCGTGGCCCACCCGGACCCTGACGACGACAACACCGTCTTTAATCTGCGAGTGAAAGACGACGCGTCGGGTCAAAGCGAATCGTTCTTGAACCTTTCGACCGATCCGACCAATCCTCGCTACGTCTTGGATGTGCTTCGCGATCAGTCCGAGCTTGTCCGCGCGACCGAAGCGGCCGGTCGTCCGAGCGCGCACCCGGCGGCTTCCGATGGCAAAGATCCTTTCGAAGAAAGCGGGAAGCACAGCGCGGTCACCAAGCCAGGTGCGGACGGTGACAAACTGACGGGTCCGGATGTTGAGGGGAAGACAGTCGACGACGATCAATCGGACGGAGTCATCAAAACGGGCCTTCACGCTCTCGACCATGCCGATCTGTTCAACCTGCTGTGCATCCCGCCCCTGTCACGTGAACCCGGTGATGATGTCCCCAAAAGCACGTTGGGAAAAGCAGCCAATTACTGCAGCGACCGACGAGCCATGCTGATTGTTGACCCAAGGGGCGAATGGACGAACGTCACGAAAGCGGAAAAGGGCGTGCGTTCGGAACTAAACGAAATCGCGCACAAAAAGAACGCGGCACTCTTCTTTCCACGGATTCGCGTCGCCGACCCGTTGAAGGAGAATCGGCTCGATGAATTTGCTCCCTGCGGTGCGATCGCCGGGATGTACGCACGCACCGACACCAACCGCGGAATCTGGAAGGCGCCCGCCGGCCAGAACGACGGTCGGCTTTCCGGTGTTTCCGAATTGGGCCTGCAGTTAACCGACGGTGACAACGGCCGGCTGAACCCGCTTGGGCTGAATTGTCTTCGGACGTTTCCGATCTTCGGAAATGTCGTTTGGGGCGCAAGGACTGCCGACGGCGCCGACCAAGCGGCGTCGCAGTGGAAGTACGTTCCGGTTCGACGGACCGCGCTTTTCATTGAAGAAAGTCTTCGCCGCGGACTCGGTTGGGTCGTAATGGAACCGAACGACGAGCCTTTGTGGGCACAGATTCGATTGAACGTCGGCGCATTCATGCACAATCTGTTTACTCAAGGCGCGTTCCAAGGCCAGTCGCCCGCAGATTCCTACTTCGTCAGATGCGACGCAGACACCACCACTCAGATCCACATTGACCTGGGTATCGTCAACGTTCACGTCGGTTTCGCCCCACTCAAACCGGCGGAGTTCGTCATCATCAAGCTCGAACAGATCGCTGGTCAAATGCAGGCCTAGGAGTACGACATGCCAGAATTTACAGAAAACGATCGGTACGATCCCTACAAGAATTTTCGATTCGTCATCAAGTTTGCCGGCCAAACGGAGATCGTTGCCGGCGTCACGAAAGTTGGCGGATTAAAGGTGACCACTGAAGTGGTCAAACATCGTGTCGGCGGCGACAACAACACCAGCCGCAAATCACCCGGCCAATCAGATTACGACGCGATCACATTGGAACGCGGAGTGACTCATGACACAGAATTCGAGGACTGGGCGAACAAGGTTTGGCACCAGACCACGACCGGTGTCTCGCTGTCGGACTTCCGCAGAAACTTGATCATCGAAATGCGCAACGAAGTCGGGCAGCCCGTCGTCCGCTACAACGTTTATCGATGTTGGGTTTCAGAATACCAACCCATTCCGGAACTGGATGCCAGCGGCAACGCCGTTGCCATCCAGATGATCAAGATCGAAAACGAAGGCTGGGCCAGGGACCGAAAATTAAAGGAACCGAAGGAACCGAGTCTAACCATCGAGTAACTCGGAAAAGGCTTCGTTTCATGATTTTAGGAGTGGTGATCGATGCAGTCGCCGTCAGCGATCGAACTGTTATCTGCCTGGGAACGCGGGGCCGATCAATCCAATGCCCGGCAAGGCATCGAGCTACTTTCCTTGGCGTGCCCAGATCGCGATCCCCTGGAGTTGGCTGAACTACCGATCGGACGCCGCGACGCGCATCTGCTGCAGTTGCGTGAACGCCTCTTCGGCGAAAGCGTCACCGCCTTGGCCAACTGTGAACACTGCAGTACATGCATCGAATTGTCGTTTAAGGTTTCCGAAGTACTTTGCGATTCAACTGAAGCGGGCGAAGCGACGCACGCCATCGATTTCCAGGCAAGAACCATCAGGTTTCGGCTCCCAAACAGCCGTGACCTAAGCGCATTGGCTGGATGTAATGATGCGGCTGTTGCACACCGGAGGTTGCTCAAGAACTGCTTGCTAGCCGACGGCGATAACTCGCAAATAATCGAGCTGTTACCCGAGAGCGTGATTCAGAAGGTCGTGGCGAAGATGGCTGCGGCCGACCCGCAAGCGAACCTGTCCTTTGGAGTCACCTGTGCGGCATGCGGACATCGGTGGCAATGCGCGTTTGACATTGTCACTTTTCTATACCAGGAGATCAACGCCTGGGCACGGCGCATCCTGCACGAAGTTCACCTTCTGGCATCCGCTTACCACTGGTCAGAACGCGACATCCTTTCGATGAGCCCTTGGCGCCGACACTACTACTTGCAGGCAGTGGGGCGATGAGCGATCAAGACTTCCTCGGCCGACTGGTATCAAGAACACTTGAACCTTCAAAGTCCGTTAGACCACGTTTACCCGCCCTGTTCGAGCCACCACAAAACGCGACGGAGGCTTGGCCGGATCTGGACCAAGCGGTCGAACGACCGATTGCGGAAACATTAGACGACAGTTCCGCCGAAACTTCGGCCCCACAACGTTCCCCGCTCGACGCAACGGTTGTCGATTCGGCCGAAACTCTTCGCGACAGGCCAACACCATCGCCGGCGGACGTGTCGAACAAATTGACGCGCCATGACAGCGGAGTAGCGCAAGCTTTACCTGGTTTCACTACCCAATCGCCTTTCGAAGATTATGGAAGAGATCGTTCCCAACCGTCGGACGTCTCGGATCTGAGTGTTTACGTATCGGAAACTCGTCGGACGGCAAGCGATGCGACGGCTCCGTACAATCCCGATCAACCCGCGGTTGTTGCCCCGGAACCCCCATCCGCAACTCATCGACGTGTGTCTGATCAAAATCCCTCCAAGCAAGCTCCCGCGATTCCGGTATCCGTAACCGTCGCAAAGGAGACATTGAATCTAGCGAAGCTCGGCGATCGAAACGCCACCGTATCGCACTCGATGCATCCGGTATCAGCACAGGTTCCCGCGACGGAGTCGGATCGGCCTTCAATTTCCAACGAAACGCAGTTCCCAAGCGATGGCTCAAGCCGATCCATCATGCCGACCGTTGAGGTCACAACACAAGATCTTCGGGTGAATGAAACGGCTGTTCCCGATTTTGACCGAAAGAGCACTTCAGAACCGACCATCGCGTCGGCTGTAAATCAAACGGGCAACGCGAACCCCAAGCCGTTTGAAATCGATCAGCCAACTCCGCCGTCCACGTCGATCTTTCCGAATTCAGAGCGAAACAGAGTGCCTCAAGCACGGGGGCAATCCGAACGGTCGGCTGCGGAAATGAATGCAACTCATGAGCCACCACAGACGGTGCACGTGAATATCGGCCGCATTGAAATCCGGGCTGCAAACCCGTCTGGACCGATCAAGCCGAAGAGCAAGACACAACCAACGGTGATGAGTTTGGAATCCTACCTTCGTCGGGGAGGGAACGCATCGTGAGTAGTGATCAAGCGATCGCAGCGGTAACGCGAAAACTCCGAGCGTTGATCGACCGACCCAACGACGGTGTCATCGTGACCACGATGCCGCCGGCCGAGGCGGCCAAGAACGAGGTGGATCAGAGCCTCAATCTCTTTCTATACCAAGTTCTTCCGAACGCTTCGCGACGCAACACAACGGTCAACGTTCGACCCGGCGAGTCGAACCAGGCACCGTTGGCGCTGGACCTGCAGTACGCATTGACCGCATACCTGAAAGACTACGCCAGCGCCGGAGTTGCACAGCACCAGATCCTGGGTGAAGCGATGCGGGTTCTTCACGACAATCCCTATTTGGAACCCGGTGAAATAGAACTGTCCGACACGGACGCTACCAAAACAGTCCTGGGTGAGCGAGTTTCCGTAACACTTGACTCCCCTTCACCGGACGAAGTTTCCAAGTGGTGGAGCCTGTTTAGCACTCCTTATCGCATCACGGCGTTTTACCAAGTGTCGGTCGTCCTTCTGGAGAGCAAGCGACGCCCCAAAACCGCCGCGCCGGTCGCAAAGCTGGGGCGAGATGATCGCGGTCCGACTGCGCAAGGCGACCTCGAACCGCCAGTGCCGACAATGCATGCTTTGAATTGGAATCATCGCCACCCAACAGTCACATCCGGCGATGAAATCACAATCTCGGGTCACCACCTCTCGGGTGACAAGGTCGTCTTGCGATTCGAAAATCCTGCAATTCGACACCTATCGGCATCGGACACCGATGGTGTGAACGAGATTCCTGTGAGTGTCGACAATCCACGTGAAATCAAATTCAAGATTCCCGAGGCATCAAGCCTAAAGTGGCCGGCCGGGCAGTACCAGTTGAGAGTCGTCGTCACCAATGAGGTTCCGACCGGAGGACTCGGAACTTCATCGCAATCGGTCGTGCTGGAGAGTAACGTCATCCCATTTTCGTTGGCTCCACAGATACGTCAGATCGGGAACTCGAACACAACTGGCGAATCGGTTCGCTTCGCCTTGCGTTGCCACAACACGGTACTTTCTACGCAACGAAATCAAGTTCTCGTCGGATCCGTCCCCGCCACCATCACCGGCGTGGACGACAAGGTCATTCAAGTCACGTTGCCGTCGACCGAGCTCGAATCCGGCACGCATCCGGTTCGTTTGCGTGTCGATGGCGTGGACAGCCATCTGATCTCCTTTTCCGAAGACGGACCGCCGGTCTACGATGGAGAACAACTGGTGGAAATCGGCAAGGCGACGGTCCCCACGTGAATACCGATTCGATCCAACATGCCGAGAACACTCGTTTTCTAGCCGCTTCGCTAGACTGGTTGCGTCTGCGCCTTCTTATGCACGCCGACGGGAGGACCGCCAACTCACCAGCGAAACACGAAAGACCCGATTCTTGGTTTCGAAACAGTGATCCACCTGATCCGGCATCAGAACCACCCTCTGAACCGAAGCACGCGGACCACGACGAACTGAAACGTGCAGAGGAAGCAATGGCGGCGGCTGACGATTCATGTCTGCCGTTGAATCGCCTGAATGACGCCCTGGAGATGTTGCCGATCGAACGTGCGACGTTGCTCCTGTGCGTCGCGATTGAACTTGAACCACGGCTGACGGCGCTTTGTGCTGCTGCAAGTGACGAGGGGCTGCCTTATCCGACTTTTGCGCTGGCCCTGAAGATTTTTGAAGACAAATCGTGGAACTTGATTCAACCTCAACGCCCCTTACGCTACTGGCACTTGCTGGACGTTCAACGACCCGCCGACCGCACGCTGACGGGCAGTTGTTTGAGAGCGGATGAGCGCATCGTCAACTATGTGCTGGGACTTCCGGGCATCGATGCACGCCTTGATGCGCTGTGCAGCCCGCTGGCAATCGACGAACAATACGCAGCGTTGGCTTCGGATCAGTGCGATCAGGTGAAACGCCTGGTATCTCATATCGATTCGTCAGCCCAGCGTGGGCGTGTCCCAATCATTCACTTGACAGGCACCGACTCGGTTGCGAAACAATTGGTCGCTCAACAGGTCGCCGCAGCGTTCCAGCGCAAGTTGTGGCGAACGGAGACCGCTCAGCTATCCAACCATGCTGATGTCACACTTCTCTCGAGACTTTGGACGCGCGAAGCCCTCCTAGGACCGGCGGCTTTGTACATCGATGATGACGACGACCGGGGATCGGATGACAGGCATGCAATCACTCGCCATTGGCTGAAGAACACGGGCGGTCTGATCTTCGTTGCCACACAACAGACTTCGCCAGCTTCGTCGCCGGATTGCATCAGCGTCGAGGTCAACAAGCCGACGCCGCGACGCCAACGCGCCGCGTGGCAGATTCTGCTGGGCGAAGCGGCCGAAGAGACATCCAGAAGACTGTCAGGTCAATTCAATCTCAATCTTGCCGACATCCGCCTGGTCACCCTGCAGGCGGAAGCGGCTCCGGTCGACGCACCCTCCGGCGAACCGAAAACGCTGCATCCGAAACACCAAGAACTTTGGCGGAGATGCTGCGAGACGACACGCCCGTCCGGTCTTCCTTCGATCCAACGCATCGAAACGGTCGCCAATTGGAAAGACCTTGTCTTGCCTGCCGGATCGGTTCGAATCATCGAACAGATCGTCTCGCAAGTCCGGCAGCGCAGCAGAGTCTATGACGATTGGCGTTTTCGCGAAAAGATGTCACGGGGACTTGGGATCAGCGTCCTATTCGCAGGCGAGAGCGGTACCGGCAAAACGATGGCCGCCGAAGTCATCGCCGGTCAACTCGAGCTGGATCTTTATCGTGTCGACCTCTCCGCCGTCGTCAACAAGTACATCGGAGAGACCGAGAAAAATTTGAAACAGGTATTTGATGCCGCCGAGGACGGCGGCGCCATTCTGTTCTTTGATGAAGCAGACTCGCTCTTCGGACGCCGAAGTGAGGTGAAGGACAGCCACGACCGATACGCGAATCTCGAAACCAACTACTTGTTGCAGCGGATGGAGTCGTACCGAGGGCTGGCGATACTGGCGACCAACATGAAGAAAGCACTGGACAAGGCTTTCCTTCGTCGACTCCGGTTCATCGTCGATTTTCCACTGCCGGGACGCGAACAACGACGCCAAATCTGGCAGCGCTCGTTCCCCACATCGGACTTTTTGAAAGACTTGGATATCGATCGTTTGGCCGATCTGAATCTGACCGGCGGAAACATCCACAACATCTCTCTTAATGCCACGTTCCTGGCGGCAGAGACCGGAGATCCGCGGATCACGATGAACCAGGTGCTTGAGTCGGCGCGAGACGAATACCGGAAACTCGATCGTCCGATCAATGAATCCGTGTTCGAATCCATCGCAAACGGTGGTGTGGCGACATGAACACCTGCATCACCATCGACGAATTAATCTTGGACGGGATCACCATAGACCGTTCGCAAAGCAGATTGTTGAAAGCCGCGATAAAGGAAGAACTGGCTCACCTGCTTGGCGAAAACCGTTTGGACATCGACTCGTCCAGGTCCGTCAAGGCGATCTCCAGTCACGACATGTCGCTTCCGGCCGGATCGGACGTGAAGACTCTTGGAAAGCGAATCGCCCACTCGGTACATGGAGTGCTTTCAAATGCCCCGTGATTCCCGCGTGAACGATCAAACTCAATCGAAAGCCAACGTCGCAAAGGACTCCAAGTCAACCGCGCCATGTCAGTGCCAGAATGCGCGAACGGAGCGCGGCATCTGTCCGGCCTGCGGAACCGTGGCCCCCGTGGAAAACCCGCTTCTGGCGACGAGTGGACAGTCGTTGGATCGTTCAACGCGATCTGACATGGAGTCTCGTTTCGGCGCTGACTTCCGAAGTGTCCGAATTCACACCGACGCATCCGCGCGGCAATCCGCCCGTTCGATGGGCGCACGTAGCTTTACGATGGGGCGCGACATTGCCTTCGCCTCCGGCCAGTTCTCGACCGACACCTCAAACGGACGCCAACTGCTAGCTCACGAGCTTGCTCACGTCGTGCAACAAGGTGCCGAACAAACCTCTGGAAAATCGAATGTTGAAACGCCCCGGCTGGAGGCCGAAGCCCGTCGCGCATCTCGGTCAATCGAAAACGGGCAGAGCGTTGGAACACTCTCGCCTTCTCCGCTTGGAATCGCGCGAGAGACCGATCCTCCGCGGGCAGGCGGATCAGGGACAGGGCTGCGCGGTGGTGATCGTGGTGCAATCAGCGAAACCGTCGTCGCGTTGCACAACTCCATTCCGGTTGAATCACGCGGGCGAAAAACAGTCGCGGTCGGTTTGGTAGAAGTCGACGGGCAACGGACTCTCGTCTACACGGTCTCCGACAACTGGACTCATCCAAACTTGCGAAAGAAGGCGACCCAGTTAGGGGTCACGCGATGGGAAGCGACCGCACGGACCGCAAGTCGTAAAGACCCACGTGGCAGGATTGAGTCATCGCATCACGCCGAACAACTTTTGATGGAAGCGGCAGTCACCAACAATGCCAAAGTGATTGCCGTTGCTCCTTCACGAGCATTTTGCAAAGGCGGGCAGTGCCGGGTCGTTGTGGAGTCCGAAGGTGCGACGGCAATCGATCCAAAAAAGAAGGTGAAGAAACGCCCGACAAAGAAGAAGTCGAAACCGCAGAAGAAAACCACGGCAAAGAAACCGACCGATAGCCCGGCAGGAAAAAAGTCCTTCACACCGGGGCGTCCCACTTATCCCGACCTTCGCAGTGGCCGCCCTAATTCCACCATCCGCGGACGAAATCGAGGTCGCTTCCGACCAAGAGGCGCCGGCTTGGCCGAATTCCTGCCCGACGCGATGAACGCGCTTCAAGATTTGACCATCCGTCACGCAGTCGCCGGACGAATGTTGTCCAAGTGGAAAGGCCTGGAACAGGTGCGACGCGATCATCCGGATCACGTCATTGTTTGGGTCGTTTCACTCCGCGAATGGGAACAACCTGATCCCGCTGGGCAAGTGGCGCGCGGCGTCAACTATGTCACCTTTGCGCATGGCAAAACCAAAGAGGAAGCGGTAGGTAAGCTCGGAAATTCACTAAGAGAGATTCCGCCCAAAGGATGGATCGAGGTCGGTCCGTTTTACGGCTGGATCGAGCCCACTCAGTCGCTCGATGAGGCGAAAGACTACGTCGAAAGTCAGGAGTTGTGCTTCATCGCGACCGCCTGTTACGGGTCTCCGATGAACCCAAACGTCGAACTGCTGCGCAATTTCCGAGAGGCTGTCCTGCGTCGCAATGCTCTCGGCCGAGCATTCATTGCAAGCTACTACTTCGCTTCGCCTCCGGTGGCCAGATTCCTCGGCCGCCATCGCGCAGCCCGGGCGATGGTTAGAACGATCCTGCTGGTGCCGCTCGTTTTCGCCGTGCAATCCACGGCGAGTCGCTGGCGAAAACCGTCCCAAGTTGAATCCTCCGCAATCTGCAGAGGACATCGGCTATGACCCAAACACGTTCACTGAAAAAACGGCCCTCGGGCTCGACGACACGCAAGTCTGATTTGGTGAAACCAAAATCTGAGGGACTGCGGCACTCGCAACGAACATCTGATCAAGTGCTTCAAACCGAAGGCCGACCGATCGATGCCGCAACACGGGACCACTTTGAACTTGGGTTCGGTCACGATTTCAGCAAGGTTCGAATCCACACCGACGCCCTGGCAGATCAATCCGCGCGAGAACTGAACGCATCCGCCTACGCCGCGGGAAACCACGTGGTGTTTCGAAAGGACCGATACCGACCCGACACCGGTCGCGGACGGGCGTTGCTTGCCCACGAGCTGACGCATGTCATTCAACAGGGGCAGTCACTTCCGTCAACGGTGCCCCTGAGTGTTGGTCCAACGGAAGACTTGGCTGAACGCAACGCGAGGTCGGTCGCCGAACGCTTCGTCCGTAAACCGGAGGACACGCAAGCACCTGTGATGCGATTGACGACGCCGCGAATTCAAAGAATGCCGGAGTCGGATTCCGAAGCGAGCACGGACGTCGGGCAAACTGGCACGGACGATTTCCGCCCGTCTTGGATCGACTCGGCCGTCAACATGATGAAGGAATACGGCGCTCAGGTCGGGGAGCTTGCGTTAGGGCTCACACCGGTCGTCGGCGATGCGTACGACTTGGTCACCGCGATTGTCGGCGAAACACTGATTTCAAAAGAGAAACTCGATCCGCTCGACCGTTTGCTGTCTTTGGCCGGACTGATCCCGATTCCGGGGGTCAGCGGCAAGGTTCTGAGAATGGCGCGCGACACGGTGCAGTGGACCCTGAAGCGACTCGGTTTTAACCCCTTGGAACTGTTGATGTCGGCGCTGCGCAAGAGCGCAAGCGTCGTCCGAGCAATTTGGAGTCGCGCGAAGGCAGTGCTGCCCACTCTCATCGAGAAGTATCGTCGGTCCAGTCTGTCAGATGAAACAGGTGCGGTTGGAAAAGACATCAGTGGCTTGCAGAAGAAGAATCGGAATCGTCGCAATCGGCCGAGAGTCATTCTCAATGCTTCCGAGCAAAGGAAACTCAGAAGCCTTCGAAACGGAAACGATATCGAAGTTGAAACTGTAAAAGAGGCACGGCGAATACTTGATGCGATGCCGGAAATGCGTCCGTTCCCCGAAGACAAAGTGATCCCTCCACGCCTAGAAGACCCAGCAAAGTTGAAAAAGAAAGACAAAAAGAAAGACAAAAAGAAAAAGAAAAAGGAAGAGGAAGAGGAAGACAGAGAGAGGCCAGGCCGCAGTGAACGTGAAATGCCAAGAACGGAAAGGGGGACTTACCGTGGTGACCTCATAAATATGGGTGCTCCTGCCGACCGTCTCTCTGTACATGGTGGCGATCACGGGAAGCACGCACACTACAACTTGCGGCTTCCAAATGGAAAAGACGTGGCGATCCTGATTGTTGGGAAGAGATAGGACTATACATGACAACGCATTCCCCAAGATCACCGAAGCTCGCCAGAGGCGGTATCGTTGTGCTCGATCCTGATTCGGGTGTGACGCAGCAGACCATCGCGCTCCAATACAACCCTCAATCACTCACGCGATCGGTGCAGCCACAAACCACCGGAGGCGAAGGCGGGGATCGGTCGCAGACATTTCGATTGACTGGGCCGGCCGTCGAAACGATTCAGCTTGATGCCGAGATCGATGCGGCGGATTATTTGGAAGATCCGCAGCGATTCGCCATGGTTCGCCAAAACGGAATCCAGCCTCAGCTCGCCGTGCTCCAAAACCTCGCCTATCCCACTTCAGAATCGCTTGAGCGGAACAACAGTTTGCAAGCGGCGGGGACGCTTGAAATTCTTCCGTCAGAAAACCCGCTGACGCTGTTCGTGTGGGGCAATCAACGGATCATCCCGGTTCGACTGACCGACATCGGCATCACCGAAGAAGCCTTCGATGAATCGCTAAATCCGATACGCGCCAAGGTCAGCCTTG
This sequence comes from Planctomycetota bacterium, assembly GCA_039025515.1. Lineage (GTDB taxonomy): Bacteria > Planctomycetota > Planctomycetia > Pirellulales > Pirellulaceae > Stieleria. Next base: position 18,706 of record JBCCOI010000005.1, on the reverse strand, counting down.
GTATGCGCGTCTTGAGCGTCAGCGACGTCGGATTCGATCATCGCGCCGGGACCTTTTACATGGCACATCAACGTCGCAATGAACGCTTGGCACGACAGAGTCGCAGTCTGGGGCCGAGCAATCTAGGCGCCGGAGGTTTTTAGAGAGCTACATCATGTTTAATGCCAACAGCCGATACTACAACCTTGAAACCGCTCAGCACGAAACGTCCGACGGACGTGTCATCACGTATGTTCGACGACGCATTTTGCCTCAATCCAGTCAGTTCGAACTGCTGAATGTTCACACGGTCGGCGGCGGCCAGCGGCTGGACCACATCGCTGCAGAATATCTGGGCGATCCCGAACAGTTTTGGCGGATTTGTGACGCCAACAACGCGATGTCTCCACAGGAATTGGAGGAAGTCGGTCGACAGCTACGAATCACGCTGCCCGAGGGTATACCCGGAGGATCACGTGCTTAAGGGAAGCGTGCATCTGACGCTGATGATGGGACCGGTGATCGCCGTACCGGTTCCGCGCGCGATCATTGAAACGCTAATGAGCGTGGAGGTGACCTCGTCGACCAGTGGGCGCAGCGGTTTCCAATTGACGTTCGGGTTCAGCAGCAAGTCGCCACTGAATACGTTGTTGCTTTTGATGGGTCGCAGCGGACCGACGATTCGCACGATCATCACGGTTACGGTTCGCGGCAAACCGCACGTGATCATGGACGGTGTGATCACGGATCAACAATTGACTCCCGATGTTGAAACCGGTCAATCGGTTCTGACGCTGACCGGTCAGGACTTGAGCGCAGTCATGGATCTGCAGGACTTTTCCGGATTGCCCTATCCGGCGATGCCTCCCGAAGCACGAGTCGCGTTGATTGTCGGGAAATACGCGACATTCGGATTCGTGCCGCTGGTGATTCCGAGCGTCTTCACCGAGGTTCCTAATCCGCTCCGCAACATTCCCGGGCATCGCGGTACCGATCTTCAATATGTCAAACAGTTGGCCGAGGATGTGGGTTACACGTTTTACGTGGACCACGGTCCCGCCCCGGGCATGAATAAGGCGTATTGGGGTCCACAGATCAAAGTCGGTCCACCGCAACCCGCGCTGAACGTCAACATGGACGTGCACACCAATGTCGAATCGCTGAGCTTTCAGTATGACGGCGTCTCACGGGTGCTTCCCGTGGTGTTCATTCAAAATGAACAAACTCGAGTTCCGGTTCCAATTCCGATCCCAAACATCAGCCCTCTGAATCCTCCGCTGGGATTGATTTCTCCGCCGCCTTCGCGCGTTGAACTGATGCGTGACACGGCAAAACTGAGCCCAATTCAGGCCGCGCTAAAGGGAATCGCAAAAGCATCCAAATCCGCTGACGCCGTCACCGGGACGGGTACGTTGGACGTGATTCGCTATGGTCGCCTCATCGAAGCCAGAAAGCTGATCGGAGTGCGGGGCGCCGGACAAGCCTTCGATGGCCTGTACTACGTCAAGAGCGTGACGCATCAGATCAGGCAGGGCGAATACAAACAGAATTTCACACTCGTCCGCAACGGCTTGATTTCCACAGTCCCTAAGGTACCCGCGTAATGTCCGATTTCGCAACGAGCGTCGCCGTTGAAAAGTACTACGGAAAGTACCGGGGCGCGGTGATCAATAACGTCGATCCCGAAGGCCGTGGGAGATTGCTGGTTCAAGTCCCCGATGTTCTGGGACTGAATATCTCCAGTTGGGCACTGCCTTGCGCGCCGTTGGCGGGCCCTCAGATGGGCGCCTACATGGTGCCAATTATCGGTGCCGGCGTTTGGATCGAATTCGAAGGTGGCAATCCGGACTACCCGATCTGGACAGGTTGCTTCTGGGGATCCCGAGCGGAAGTCCCTTCGCTGGCGCAAGCCGGTTTGCCGGTGTCGCCCAATATTGTCCTGCAAACAACGGGGCAAAACTCAATCATGATCAGTGACGTTCCCGGACCCACCGGCGGAATCGTGCTCAAGAGCACGACCGGCGCGGTGATCAGCGTCAATGACGTGGGTATCACGATTTCCAACGGCAAGGGCGCCACCATCACGATGACCGGTCCGACGGTCAGCGTGAATGGAACGGCGTTGGTCGTCACGTAAAACAAACGAGGAGTCATCACACATGCCTGGAAACCTGTTCCACGTGGGCGCGACGGCAACCTGTCCCCATCAAGGTCAGATCAGCGTCGTTTCGCAAAACACGCGCGTATTGGTTGGTGGACAACCGGTAGCGACCTTTTCGGACATGCACACCGTCGCCGGTTGTCCGTTCACCGTCCCCGGTCCGAAACCGCAACCTTGTGTGACCGTCAAATGGCTCGTGCCCGCGACGCGAGTGCTGATCAACGGACAGCCAGCGTTGTTGCAGACCAGCAGCGGAGTCTGCCAGAGCGCCGAACAAGCACCCCAAGGGCCGCCAAACGTCTTGGTCACCCAACCACGCGTCCAAGGTACCTGATCATGAACATTGATTTTCCGTTTCACTTTGACCGTCAAGGTCGCACCGCCGATTGCGACGACTCCGATCACGTTCGCGACATGCTCACGCAACTGCTTAAAACGAGCCCCGGCGAACGAGTCAACCGTCCCGATTTCGGCAGCGGATTGGGGCACTACTGTTTCGAAACCAATCGTTTGGAACAGGCGGCAGGGATGCAGATCAGCATCGCCGCCGATCTGCAGCGACACCTTGGCGAGCCCCTGGAAGTCCAGGACCTGAATGTCGAAGCGGTTGATGCGAGTCTCCGCGTCGCAATCGACTACGCCCTGCGTGTGACGGGTGAATCGCGACAAGAGGTTATCGAACACAACGCACCGTCATGATTCGTCCCAACCCCAAGTGCCAAAGCGACCATCGCCGCAACCTTGTTGCTGCTGATCCTTCCATCGGCGGTCTCGATTTCCTTGAGGTCATCTCGTATCGAGAAATCGACGCATCGATAAAGAAAGATCTTCGCTGGCCACATCCAAGTGATGACTCTGCCACCGTACTGAAGGTGCACCTGCTGGGTAAGTCTCCCATTTTGGACTTCACCACCGCGAATGTACGCATCACCGGCGGTCGGCGAATCAAAAATCTCCAAGTGCTCGCGGCCTCTCTATCGGCAGAACGACAGTCGGACGAGAGGCTTGACGATCTTCTGTACGTATTACTCAACGGCAAAGGTGACGCGTCGCAATACGACATCGGTGTGGTCGATTTATCCCACGGCGGTGGTCGACTTACTCCGCGTCCCCACCCACGTTTCGATCCTCGATTTTCCGAACTGTCATTCACTTTTTCGCAAGGGCTGCCGTCAGAGTTTGACTGCAAGACCGAATCCGAATGCCCCCCGGTAGCGCCGTCACAGCCAGAACTCGATTACCTTGCCAAAGACTACGACAGTTTCCGTCAACTGATCCTCGATCGATTCGCCACATTGATGCCTCAATGGCGCGAACGAAGCGCCGCCGATTTCGGCGTCATGATGGTCGAACTGCTTGCCTACGTCGGCGATCACCTTAGCTATCAACAAGACGCGGTCGCCACCGAAGCCTATCTCGGCACAGCGCGGCAGCGGATTTCAGTCCGACGCCACGCCCGCCTCGTCGACTACTCACTGCACGACGGCTGCAACGCGCGTTGCTGGGTCTGTATCGAGACGGAAGACGATCTTGAGTTTCGGCCGTCCGAAATCCTCTTCCTAACAGACCCTGGCATCGAGGAACCCAAGGCCCGCGTTATCACTGGCGCCGGCACGATCATCGCTGACGATGACGCCTCACTTTGCCCGCCAAGCGAGAAGCATCAATTGCTTAACGAAGACGATTTGGAAACGATCGGGCGATCTCATTTCGAACCGTTCGAGCCGTTGCAACCCGCGGCGCAATCGCCACAGTTCAAGTCGGCCGACGTGAAGCTTCCCGCGACGCTGGCCATGCGGGTCAAGCATTCTGGAAAAGGTTCCATCGCGCACGTGCTGAAAGATAGGCTCAGTCCTCTCGGTCGGCAGTTGTTGGAACAATATCGGGGAGACGAAGAGACCCACGGACAGCCGCCATACGATTTGCAAGTCGAATTGATCGAAGCCATGAACTTGCTTTTGCAGTCGGCTTCAATCCCTGATCGCGTCTTTGGCAAACTGATCGGTGACGCAACCGGCAACCTCGACATGGCATTGATTTGGCGTAACCGCAGACGAATCGAAAAGGAATTTCCGTCTTGGGTTTTGGCGAATCGAAACGCGCCAGAACACCTCGTGATTTCTTCGACGCTGGGAATCGACAACCCAAAGATTCGTTTTCGCAAGGCTCAGAACTGCATGGCCTTTCATACCTGGGGCGAAAGCGAGTGCTGCCTGCACCGCGGTGCAACCCATGCAACGCTGCAAGACGCCTATGTCCCAGTCGGCATCAGCCCCACTGGCAGCGGTAATGAACCCCGCCACGAAAATGACTGGTACGAACGCGAACGCAGGCTTTCGGATTTGCAACCTGGAGACGTACTGTTGATCGAAGAGGTTAAAGGACGACGAACCGGCGCGGCGGCAGATGCTGATGTTAGCCGTCGGCATGCGGTTCGATTGACCCAGGTCCGCTTTGATGTTGATCCGATGGACCGCGTGAATGCCGATGGCAATCGAGTCGGCACAGATTTCAAAGGAGAGAGTTTCGGTAGACCCATCGTCGAAATTGAATGGGCGGTTGAAGACGCCTTGCCATTTCCGATGACTATCTCGGCCGTCCTTCCCGAAAAGCACTGTCAACTTGAATCCAATATCACGATCGCACGCGGCAACGTCTTGCTCGTTGATCATGGCGAGACGCTCGCATCGGCTCAGCCCTTGGGCAAGGTGTCGATGCAATCTAGCGACAATGATTGCGAAGGAGTCGATCGCCCGGGCGAGATCTCGATGACCGCCGCTCGCTTTAGTCCAACCCTGTCAAACGGTCCTTTAACGTTCTCCGAACCGTTGCAGCCGGAGCTGTCGGCCACTCGGTCACTGGAACAAAATATCCGAAGCGCGCTGCCAGACATCAAGTTGAAAAGTATCCCCGCTGGGCCAGACGGGCTGTCGCCGATTATCGCAGACGATTGTGACCCATCGCCTTTGGCCGGATTCCCAGAAGTACGCGACCCCGATCAAGTTCCCGGCTCGGTTGAGATTGCGGCGCGGGTTTCACTGGTCCAACAACTTCGTGCCCAATCGCCAGGTTTTAAGGCACGAACCATCCTCAACCAACTATCAGATGACGCCCGTCAATGGTTGTCCGGTTTTGAGTCGGATCCCGAAGGAGCCGACGCGGCAAAACTGGCTACGATTGGAAGAAAAGTTGCGGCGTACCTAGATTGGGATTTGCTTGAATCTTGGAGCTCGCGGGCCGATCTGCTTGACAGTGGACCCCGTGATCGACACTTCGTCACCGAAACCGACCAGCACGGTCATGCCCACCTTCGATTCGGCGACGGAAAACTCGGACGTCAGCCTGCTGCCGGTGAGTTCTTCTTGACGCGATATCGGATCGGCAATGGGCCACAAGGAAACGTCGGTGCGGAAACCATCGTGCGGATGGCAAAGCGAGGTGAAACCATGCCTGACGTCAGGCTGGCCGTTCGAAATCCATTGCCGGCATCCGGAGGGACCGCTCCGGAATCGATGGAAGAGGCGAAACTGCTGGCCCCGGGGGCTTTCCGAAACCGACTCGTACGGGCGGTTACACCCGATGACTATGCCCGAATGGTAGAGCAGCAATTCCCAAGTGAAGTTCAGAGGGCCGCCGCAACACGCAAGTGGACCGGCTGCAGTGAAGAGATACAGGTAAGCGTTGACCCTCGCGATGCGAACGCACCCAGTGACGCACTACTTTCAAGAATCACGCAATCACTACAGTCATCTCGGCGAATCGGGCACACGGTAAGAGTCAGGGGTCCCGTCTACGTACCGCTCGAGATTGAATTGTGTATTCGGGTCAATCAGGATTCGTTTCGAGCCGAAGTGAAGCGATCCTTGCTCAGTATTTTGAGCGCTCGCGTTTTGGCTGATGGTCGGCGTGGGTTCTTTCATCCCGACAACCAAACATTCGGGGACAACGTCAGGATGAGCGAGCTTGTTGCCCGTGTTCAGTCCGTTACCGGCGTCCAAGGCGTTGATGTGCTCACCTTTAAACGTCTGAACCTTGCTTCGGCGGGCGAACTGGAAGAAGGCGTCATCCGTCTTCATTCGCTTGAAATCGCAAGACTGGACAACGATCCCGACTTTCCCGAAAACGGCGTGCTGCGTCTGCAGATGGAGGGCGGTCGATGAATCCCCAAAAACAGTGTTGCGATAAGTCAGAGTCGTCAACTCCTGACGCGATCGGAAACCCACCCGGGTTGACGAGACTCGACTATCGGGTCGGAACCCATCCGACATTCCTGGCCTCGATGAAAGGTCAACTTTCAGGCCACGCTGTTCACGTCGAAGCGCCGGCAACGCAAAATCAACCGGCGACCCCTAGTCAATCAGTCGTTGATTTGCTGAAAGTCTGCCAGTGGCTGCGACAACCAAAGCCGCTGAACCGCTACCTTGCGCGGAGGCTCGAGCAACGAAACGCCACGCTCTCGAAGTCGATTGATGGTGTCGCCCGCGGCGATGCAAGCACGACGGAGCTTGCCAATGTGAAGGCGGATTTGGAGGCGATCTTGCCGTCGCTTTGTGAAGAGTTGGATCTCTACAACCAACCCTGGTTTCAGAGTGAATGGCTGACGACGGAGGTGTCATCCTTGCTCCGATCCGATCTCGACCAAACACAGCACGCTCGGTTGAATCGGGCGGTCGTCGGTCACCAATGCCCAGGGATCGCCGCTGATCGTGACCCGACGATTCGATACCCGCTGCGTGCGTTGACGACGCGCGAATCGAGCGACCCGGCAATCGCCTTCCTGGACGGATGGGCCACGGTCGCCGATGTCTTGACGTTTTATCAAGAGCGAATTGCCAATGAAGGTTTTCTGCGTACCGCCACCGAACGCAGATCGATTCTGGAGCTCGCGAATTTGGTGGACTACCAGCTGCGTCCAGGTGTCTCAGCGAGCACGCTTTTGGCCTTCACGCTGGACGATGGGTACCGGCTAGAAATCCCCGCCGGCACGCCCGCCAAGTCGACGCCGTTGCCTGGGGAAACGCAGCAGACTTTTGAGACCGCCGAACCACTTCAAGCCCGCGCCGAATGGAACGAACTCAAACCACGGATGACGCTCGTACAGAAAGTCACTGTCCAAAGCGTTTCAAACATTCGACACGTACAAGTCGACGGTATCACAAGCAATGTGAAACCCAATGACCGGTTACTGTTCACCTTTGGTTTGAACGAACAGCAGCGAGCCGTCCGTGTGGTCGAACGCGTCGAAGCGATTCCAGAAAAAGGCCGAACCGTCATCCACCTTCAGGCCACTGCTCTGTCGCTTGAGGAGTACGTGCGCGTTTTCAATCTGCATGTCGGAAGGTATCGCACTTCAATCGACTCGAATCCAGGATTGCAGCAGTCAAAAACGTCCAATCTCTTGAACGCCCTTCTCAAAAAGATCGAAGCAGAGATTCAGACTCAGGGAAGCGTTGAAACACTTGATCGCACGGTCCAAGAACACTTCAACTCATTGGTGACCAACACTCCGACCGACGCATTGCAGATTGTGATGACTAAGTTGGAAGAGTTTTCCTCCGATTCCGGAGGCGGTCTGGGAGAGGTGATCAATGCCGGGATTACCAAATACCGCGCCGATGGTGCTCCATTGTTGCTGACGGCGCGAGGATATCGGCGACAAGACGAGCTTATTCGAAGGATTCGCTCGCAGCTGAAAGACTGGGGATTCCTTGCCTTCGATCCCACGCGTTTGACCAAGGCTCAATGGCGCGACTCCGCCCACGCGAAACTCGATTCCTTGAAGGCGATGATCCAGGGAAACAACGCTCCTACAATTTTTGCCACAGACGGCAAAGTCGCGTACCGTCAGGGCGCCTTGACCACCAAGATCGATCCGGGTTTGCAAATCTTCGACGACAGTAATCTAAAAACGGCAAGAGTTGCGATTGAATCCCCCAACAGCAATGACAAGATCACACTCGAGGACAATTCAGCCGGATTCACGATCGATGCCACGAACAACGGCGAAGCGGGCATACTGGAGTTTTCCGGTGACAAGTCCGTTGCCGACTTCTTGAACGCCCTTCGCTCGGTAACGTATCGCGACGCCAGTGGTACGCTCGCACCCGGTGACTACGACGTCACATTCACGATCACCGACGCCAACGATGTTCAAGCCTCCGCAACCCGGACCATCGAGGTAATCGCGGCAACGACTGGCACGTTGTCGACGACCTCCGAGCCTCTCTCTTTTATCGAAGGATCTGGCCCCATCTCGATCGATCGCGGCCTTCGCTTCACGTCCAGTACAGTTTCAATCACCACGGCAACGGTGACCATTAGCACGGGCATCGAAGCGGGCGACGTTTTGGATTTCACAGCCCCTCCAGGATCCGGGATCACGGGCTCGTTTACGTCTCCAACGTTAACTCTTACTGGCGCCGCGACGGTCAACCAGTATCAGTCCGCACTCCGCAGTGTTCGATTTGATCAGCCGTCCAACGATCCAACAAGCGTCACTCGAGAGATTACCTTCACCGTGGACGGAAACTCTGCGACCCGTGACATCGAATTTGTTCCCCGAGATGACGCACCTGTAGTCAGTGCTACTAATCCCAGCCCATACACGGCGGGTGATACTGCCATCGTTCTGGACTCGTCACTTACGCTGGTGGATCCGGACACGAGTAAATTCAAGGGCGCGACAGTAAAGATCGTTTCCGGGTTGCAAAGCGGTGAAGACCTGCTCGGATTTGCTGAGGGCACGTTTTCCGAAATTGACGGGCAGTACTTTGAGTCGCTTGGCGTGTTGGTATTGAACCAGGCAAGCGTTAATGTCGCTCCCAACATTGCGCTTGACAGACTGGAAAGTCTTCTGCGTTCGGTGACGTTTGCGACGAAGTCTTCCGGTGCTTTAACGGGAAGTCGCGTAATTGAGATATCGGTGTCCGACGGGGTCGGCTCCGCGACCGCAACATTGACGTTGGAGGTTGAACCGACCGCGACGACATCTCCGACAGACTTTGTCCAGATGACTCCTCGACCGGTGATCAATGTTGAGGAAAGTGGCCAACAATCTATCGATGAGGGGCTGGTTTTCAGTGGTGCTGGGACCCGCCCGGTGCAGCAAGCGATCGTAAAGATTACGCCGAGTTCGGATGAGGACAGGCTCAATTTCACTGCGACCGGTGGGATCGATGTTGACTCATCCACTCCAGGGACTCTCACGTTTACAACACCAAGCGGATCGTCAATCGATCTTGATACATACCGAACCGCGCTGAGAACGGTTACTTACGAGAACCAGGCTACGATCCCGAAGATTGGAACTCGAAACGTGAGTATCTCTGTCACGCTCGTTGACGGCACGACCGGTCAGGGAAACCGTCGCATCGACGTTGTGCTCAAACCCGAGTCCTCGAGTCTATTGACTTCCGTGATGAACTCATTCTTCGCAGGGCTGGAGGAACTTGTGAATGAATACCCGATCGGTCGACGGCCACCTGCAACGCCCAGCAAGGAAAAGTACCGCGATTCACTCGTCGAGATGATTTCGTACTTCGAGTCGCTATTTGAAAGTATTGATGCGGCGGTATCGCCGGACACCTCCGAGCTGGTCGAAGGGCTCGAGGACAGCTTGTTGCCGGAGACACCCAGCGGCGATGCGCTGTTGTGGCAGCGTCTCGAAAAGGCGGAAAACCTGCTCGATGATCTCGACCAGCAGAGGACGAGGGCTGTCGGTGACAAACCCTTGCCGAATTGGAACGCGAACGAATTTGCCAGCCGCTTGGCATTTGAGATCGAGAACAACGTTGGTGAAATCAAAGCGGGCAGGCCCACAACGACACGACACGAGGCGATGATTCTCGTCGGCAGAATTGTCGAATTCGCCGAACTACTAAGCGGTGGCGGGTTGGCACAACTGCCGAGGCTGGTGCTGGAAAGCATGATGTCGCCTCTGGAGGACGTCCCCAGGGTAGATCCGCCCCCGATTCCGCCTTCGGACGTGTTGACCGAAATCCGAAGCGGCGCGCAGGCGGACTTGGCCTTGCCGACGACGACAATCCACCCCTTTGCAAAACAAGCACGCGATCTCCAAGGGACCCTCGATAGGGCCAAGTTGATTTCTGATCCACTGCTCAGCTCACTGCGGAGTCTGGCAACAGATCTCAAAGATCACGCGGAGGACTTTCGCGAAAAGTATGGAAAACAACTCATCGAAATAGTCGATCGTTATGGATTCATCGCCGGTTTAGAAGACTCAGCTTCTTCCCCGCCCAAGGCGAGCGAGATTCTCAGCACTCTCAAATCGGAAGTCGCGGGACTATCCGAAGAGGAACCACTACAGAATTACGTCGAGAAGATCGATGAGGCCCTCGACGAATTCAAGAGAATCAACAAAGTCTCTGGTGACCTGGCCCAACTGATCTCGACCATCACCGGTGAACTCGAAGTCGTCAAGGCCACCGTTCATAACCCGATCACACTGGGATCTCAAGATGGTCCGGCACAAGTGGGACTGAGTGAATTGCTGGACCTAACGCTTTTGACGCGACGTCTCGCTGCGGCCGGCAGCAATGCGGCACAGAACTTGACACAGATCTTTCAATCCGATCCCTCAAACCTCAAGACTCCCTTCATTGCTGATGTAGTCGCCCGTCTTCGCAGGTCACTTACTTCCGATACCGAGCTCGATCCGTTCGAGGTTTGGCGTGGTACCCAATTCAAGCCACAAGATGCGCCCCGGCTGTACGTCATGCGGAACCGGCCCGCAATCTTTGGGTACAACGCGCAAAAGGAAACAAAATACATCACCGATGATTCCGGTGCGATTGTGCCACCGCCAACGGTTAAACTCCCACAGTCAAGCCTTGATGATCTGAACCCTGCGACAGACGAGCGTCCCAACAAGGTCTTCCTGGACGGGGAGCACGATGGGGTCGTGCCCAACGGTTACATGATTCTTGAGAAACGTGAATCGCTATTGCCGGACGTTTTCCTTGTCGCCGGCGTGCGTATCTCGCCGCGCACGGCTTACGGAATCAGCGGAAAGACGACGGAAGTCGCATTCGGAGAGGGCAAGACTTGGTGGGACCCAATCCTTCCGACGCAGGGCGAGGCCTCTCCGGCCGAGGGTACCGACGAGAAAATCACCAAGATCCGAACCACCGTTGTGTATTCCGTCAGCGAAGAGCTCCAGCTTGCCGACATCGATATCACCAGTCCGATTGGCCGCCAATCGACATCGACCGCGAATTCGACGAGCGATGAATTCCGAGAACGTCCAAACGAAATCGAGTTGGCTGACTTACATGACGGTCTGGATACCGGACGGACGCTGATCATTACGGGAGAACGGCTCGATGTGCCGGGCGTGCAGGTTACCGAAACGGCTCGGATCTCCGCGGTCAGTCAAATCCTTCGAAAAGTGTCGGGCGAAAGACCGCGAACGCGACTGATGCTCGACAAGCCACAGCTTGACTTTGAATACAAACGCGACACGGTGAAGATCTATGGAAATGTCATCCGTGCCACACACGGCGAAACGCAGCACGAGGTTTTGGGACACGGTGATGCGACGCTGGATCTGCAACGATTCCAACTCAGCAAATCGCCACTCACCCACGTGCCCGCGCCGACGCCCAGCGGGATCGCCAGTTCACTTGAACTACGAGTCAATGGCGCGGTGTGGCCGGAAGCGGAACGACTGTCCGAACTGGGAAGCAACGACCGCGGGTACGTCACCGGAACCGACAACGACGACAAGACGACCGTCACCACCGGCAACGGTTACTACGGCGCCAGGCTGCCGACCGGTATTGAAAATGTCCGGGCCAAGTATCGATCCGGCATCGGTCGTGCCGGAAACGTCCGAGCCGGTCAGATCGACATACTCGGTGAGAAACCGCTCGGACTACAAAAGGTCATCAACCCAGTCAGGGCGACCGGAGGAGCTGACCGTGAAAGCCGGGACCAGGCTCGCGAGAACGTGCCACTGGCCCTGATGGCGCTTGATCGGTTGGTCTCGGTGCGCGATTACGCTGATTTCGCACGAAGTTTTGCAGGGATTGGCAAATCCGCAGCCGTACTGCTTTCCGACGGCGCACGACGCGTCGTCCACGTGACGATCGCCGGCGCAGACGGCATTCCGATTGATGAGTCTTCAGACCTATTTCGCAATTTGAAACGTGCGTTTGTTCGGCTCGGCGATCCTGATCAAAAAGTCGCTTTGCAGGTTGCACAGCACAAGGCCCTTGTGCTGAACGCGCGAGTACGGATCGACGAACGTTTCCACTGGGATACTGTTGAGCCACAGGTTCGTAGCGAACTGCGCAAACAATTCGGCTTTGATCGAAGCCAATTGGGTAAAGACGTCCAACTGAGCCAGGTGATCAGCGTGATTCAGCGAGTTCGCGGCGTCGCCTACGTCGACGTTGAAAGCTTTGCCGGCCTGGACCGTGAAATCGCGACCGACAATGCAGAGCTGCAGAAGTTTGCGTCTCAGCTTGGCATGCCATCCTCTTTGGTTGCCGTACGAATGGCACATTCAACCAACAGGGGCATGAGTGCCGCGTCGACGGGTGCCGAACCGATGTTTCGTCCCGCCCAGTACGCAACGTTTCCGTCCGACATCGAAGGCACACTCGTCCTCTCGGAGATCCCGTCGTGAATCAGAAACCAGCCGAACGCCTCTATCAACTGCTACCCGCCGTCTACCAGCAAGAAGATCAAAAACAGGGCTATCCCCTCAAAGCACTGCTTGGGGTGATCGGCAAGGAAGTTGGCGTGGTCGAAGAGGACATCGCAAACCTTTACCAGAACTGGTTCATCGAGACCTGTGATGATTGGGTGGTTCCGTACATCGGCGACTTGGTCGGCAGCGAACTGACGGAAGTTGTCAGCCGAGCAGAGATCGCCAACACGATTCGGTATCGTCGAAGAAAGGGGACACTCGCGCTGTTGGAAAGTTTGGCACGCGATAGAGCGTATTGGCCGGCGAAGGCAGTCGAATACGACCGGCTCGTCGCGCAGACCCAGTCGGTCAAGCATCTCGAACCCGCTCGCGGTCGTTGGGTGGATCTGAGGGCGACTGAAGCGTTGGATCGATTGGGAAGTCCTGACGAATCGGTCGCGCACAATATCGATGTTCGTCGGATCAATTCATCGCGGACACCCGGTCGATTCAATTTGCCAAGTGTGGGGTTGTTCGTGTGGCGGATTCAAACCTTTTCCTCAACCATGCACCGCCCAAGAAAAAGAGGCGAAGCCGACGGCCGCACTCTTTACACGCTGCACCCATTGGGCCTGGAGACGCCGCTGCATACACGTCCTGATCAGCCTTCAAGTTCAGGCATGCCCGATTTTGAATCGGAATTGGACCAGCCAGGCATCCCTGAGCCGATTCGGCGACGAGCCTTTTCGGTCGCGCCGCGTGATTTTTATGGGTTAAGCAAGAGCCTTCAAATCTGGGAAGAAGTCAAAAGAGGGTCGCGTCGTCGACGGAAATTGGTACCTCCCGAGCAGATCGTCGTTGCCGACCTGCAGCATTGGAATTATCCGGTACCTCGAGGTGCCCGGACTCCAATCGCCCTCGACCCGACGACCGGCCGCATGATCGTACCGCCTTCGTTTTCCAACCGCCTGCGGGTCACGTTTCACTACGGGTTTCCATCGGAAATCGGTGGCGGTGAGTATCCGCGCTTGCCGAGTCAAACTCCGTGCACCACGATCTATCGGGTCTTTTCACAAGCGGCTAACCAAGGACACGAGTACAAGAACATTCAACTCGCACTTCAAGCATGGAATGAAGGAATCGCTACCGGCGCAGAACCACCGAGAGCCGTCATCGAGCTCGCGGAGAATCGCGAGCATCGCCCGCTGCGACTCGCCATGCCACACGGTCATGAGCTGCAGATTCGCGCCGCTCAAGGTGTTCGACCGATCATCAGACGAATCCTGTGGAAGACGGGAAGTGAAAACGAAGGCGGAAGACTCGTACTCGACGGACTCGTTGTCCGAAGCGGGGTCTTTGTTGGAACAAGAAAACGACCCGGCCCCGATTCTCTCGTCCCTGACCCAAGCGATCTGGTGCTGCGTGATTGCACGCTTCCGCCCCGAAGTAACGAGGGTCATCGCAAGGCGGGTGCCGTGCTGTCTGTCAAACATGCTTCGGCCCGAGTGCAAATCGAAAACTCCATCGTGGGTCGCATTCGCATCGAAAAAGAAGAAGCTCGCACAGCTCCATGCCGACTGACCATTATCGATAGCATCGTCGACGGAGGGAGCGGTGGATGGGCGATACGCGGACCACGATCCGAAGGTAATCCTCCGTGCAGGCCGGCCCACGCGACTGCCGTGATCGAGCGCTCGACCGTGCTCGGCAGGTGCCGCCTTCATCACGTGGACATCGCGCAGGACAGCATCTTTACCGGTCACTTTTTCGCCGCGCGAACTCAGGAAGGCTGCATGCGGTTCTGTTACGTTCCGCCGGGCTCCTCCACTCCCCCAAGATACCAATGCCAACCGGACTTGGTGCAACAACAGGTTGATCGAGTCGCCCCACGCTCGGAGGCTGGTGCTTGGGCCGAGCGCGAACGTAGACGCGTTGTCCCGAGATTCAACAGCATCGCCTATGGTGCACCTGACTATTGTCAATTGTCCGATCATACCGCAACAGAAATCCGGCGAGGTTCAAGCGAAGAGTCAGAACTCGGTGTGTATCACAACCTATACCAACCTCAAAAAGAGGCCAGCTTGCAAACGAGGCTGGAAGAATACACCCCGGCTGAGAAAGACATTCAGATCATTCATGCGAGTTAACAACATGATGCGACGTCAACACCAGACTTGCCGACGGCAGACAAACGAAAGACGGAGACTCCGTAGGGAGGCCCGACAATGAAAGGCGACTTTTCACGTGATAGCCACAATCAATCCAAGCAATACAGCCGTGTGTTGATGCAGCAGGGACGCGTGCAGTTGGATGCGGATTGGAATGAACAAGCAGCCCTGCTGCTGCAGGCGCATCGTCAGTCTCTCGCGGACCAAATGGGCGGGCATGGCACCTGGACCGATGAAGACAGAACGGAAGACGCGACCGCCTTTAGAGTCTCACTGGACGCCGATGGTGATTTGGTCATTGGCGACGGGCACTACTACGTCGCGGGTGTACGATGCTTCAACGAAAGCCCGTTCAAGATAAAGGGTGACACGGCCGCACACTTTGCCGCAGAGGCTCTTCTTGCCCAGGAAGACAATCAAGTCTGCCTCATCTACCTCGACGTCTGGGAACGTTTCGTTTCTCACCTCGAAGACAACGCGATTCGCGAAGTGGCTTTGGGCGGCGCAGATTCTTCCGGGCGTACCCAGATCACTTGGCAGGTCAAAGGGATCAACATCACACCGATCGACGGAGACGATGACGATGAAAAGATTCAGAATGCTCTAGAAGGTTTGAAACACACACGTGCCACGTTGCGTGCGAGGGCTAGACACGACAACGGAACGAGACCGAAAACCGACGCAGATCCGGGCGATCTGCATTGCAACAAGCCCCTGGACACCGGATTCCGTGGACTCGAAAACTCACTCTATCGAGTCGAAATCGACAACTGGCTTGCCAACGGTGACTTAAACCAGTCGGACACGAAAACACGTGTCCGTTTCAAATGGTCGCGAGACAACGGCAGCGTCGCCTTCCCGGTGAAGTCGATCAGCGGGAACGACTCGTCCATTGTCAAATTTCGACATTCCTCCCAAGACCCGTTCACCCTGTTGGAAGAAGGCGACACGGTGGAATTGATCGATCCAATTCTGGAACTACGAAGTCGCACCGGCGTCTTGCAGAAGGTCAAGCAAATTGACCGAGTGGATCAGAGCATCGTCTTGGAACCTTTACCGGAAATGGCTGACAGCGGATTTACGACCCTGTTCAACAACTCGGTGCAGCTTAGCGGAACTGGGGACCGCGGCTTCACGTTGCGTCGATGGGACGGTGTCGGTGAAGTTCATTTCGACAACAGCGGGCCCCTGCCAAACGGTAACCCTCTGCCAAACAGAAACACAGCGCAGCAACACGCCGTCGGCGACTGGAAAGAACCCTGGTTTCTTCTCGGTGCCGACGGAGTCGAAATTCAGTTCGTTCTTCCCGAAGATGCCGATCCTTCTGCCGACGACGCCCCCTACCTTCGTTACCGTCCCGGCGACCATTGGCTCATTCCGGCTCGGACCAACATCGAGGACATCCTTTGGAACTGGAAGAAAGTCGACGATCAAGGCCAAGAAAAAGAGATCCCGGACAACGTTCCCCCGCATGGAATCCTCGATGACTACGCCCCTCTGGCGACCGTCAAGCGATCGCCCGGCGGTCTCGAGGCTCCCATTGAAAAACGTCGTGTACTAAAACGCCAAACGCTTTGACCTACGACCCGGGTCGCATGGCAGGCGTGAGGTCGAAGCGGTCCAAATGCATCACTTTGTTCCAGGCGGCGATGAAATCACGGACAAACTTTTCTTTGGAGTCTTCCGAGGCGTAGACTTCCGCGATCGCTCGAAGCTGCGAGTTGGATCCGAAGACCAAATCGACGGAACTGGCCATCCATTTGACCTGACCCGTTTGGCGATCCTTGCCTTCGAAGAAGTGATCGCAGACCGCTGACTTTGCCATTGCGTTTCCATGTCCAACAGATTCACTAAGATGTCGTTGATCAACGTGGCATACGCCGCCGTTTCTTCTTTCTCGGCTCAATGCGATCAGGTCTATTCGCGACTCGGTGTGCGGCGATGGCCGATATCAATTCGTCGCGTAGAGCTTCGCAGTACCGCCGGGTCTTTGCGGTATAGGCGATTAGCGGTTGTAAGACTTAGAGTGTCTGCGTTGTGCACTTGAAGCTGATACTCCGGGGAGACATGCCATGCTTATCTGCAGCCTGCACCATGACGGTTCGGATGAGGTTTTAGGCCAACAGGTGAGTACAGATTTCTTTCCGTAGAAGCTCTCGAGTCTTGCATCGGAGGACATCCATTTGCATCGTCGTCTTGATTGATCTTAGATCCAGCTCTTGGTCCCAACGAGCTCGATAGAGTTCTACCAAGTCGTCCTTGGAATACTCCACGGCGTCAAGTAGCGTCGTGACAACAACAATCGTCCGGCTACGAAATCCTTGTCGCTCGACTCGAATTCGGACCTCACGAACGGTCAAGAATCTGGGCATCGCACGCTGAGCCTTTCGCCCTATCTCGCGAATGTGTGGTTTCGACCATGGCACAAGGTGATCATCCTTCCTTAGCCGTTTTCCCTTTCGGAAATCGGCTTTGCGCAAGGCATTGTTCAGCCGGGTTACGACGAGAACACCTCAACAGGTATGTAGGCAGTTGTCCCGAATTGCCTGCTGGTCAGGCTATCGCTCGTCTCATTGTCGAGCCAGTACGCAAATCCAAAATCAAGAATGAATGGTTGCATGTCGCTTTCCCTGACAATGATGTTTGCTGGCTTGACATCTCGGTGCAGGACACCTTGCTGCTGGGAATATGACAGCGGTTCGAGGGACGAGTCGTAAAGTGATAGAGTGAACGTTGGATCCTGCCCGGACGTTGCCTTCCTCAGATCCTTGCCCTTGATGAACGGCATGACAATGTAGTCGTTTCCTTCTCCGTCTACTCCTGCTTCAATGTATTGGACGATACCTCGATGTTGCAGATTGCTAAGCGTTTCAATTTCTCTTTGAAATCACTTGAGCGCTTTCTGCGGATTGGGATTGAAGACGGATGGAGAGAAGACTTTCATCGCGTGGATGAATGACCCAACGCTTGTGTCGCGTGTCACTAGGTAAACCGTCCCAAACCCGCCTTGCCAAATGATGCTTTCTCGTGTGTAAATTGGCGTTGGCCGCGAGTCGCCATCCTGCGGTGATTCAAGGTCTCCGTCGAGCAGTTCCAGGTCTGGAGGTGAGATCCGAAACGGGATGTCATGGTCGCGTAAGATGCCATTCACTATCTCGACGCTTGGCACATCGACACCAAAGCTTCTTAGCTCCTCGATCGCATTCCAAAAAGACACGATATAGGTGACTGTGTTTCCTCTCGCGCTCATCATTGCGCTTTTCATGTCAGTCTCCGCCCAGCTTGCATCCGAGCTGGTTGAGTGGTTTCCAAAAAGCTGATTTGAACGTCTCGAAGACTTTCTTTCCGCTGCCAGTCCCCTCCGCAATTTGCGCAGCAAGCGAGCCAAATGCACGGGCGCAGTAGTCGTCAATTTCACCAAATGTGTTTTGAAACTTTCATTCGCCTGGGTAGCGCAGCGGCATGGTTGAACCTCCTAACGCGCAGCGACCTCATGTACCAACCGCTTCAACTGATGATCGTTGCACTTTCCCAGGCGACCAAACTCGTCGGGCTTTTCTGGGAGTCGGTCGGCGACGCAATCGCCGGCGAAAGCGTGGCCTGAACGCAGGGCAATCGCATTTGAATGAACGGAACAATTATTGCGTTGCAATCTTCTTCGTCAAATCAGCGAGTGTTTCGCTGGAGTTTCACGGAGTTACGTTGGCCAAAGACGCCAGCGACTCAGCCGAAAGGAGTGCTGATGAT